>CAZQOX010000018.1:0-12423 GCA_964594895.1 uncultured Candidatus Bathyarchaeia archaeon | reverse complement strand
CGTTCATGGTGCACACGAGGGGCAGCCAGCCGTTGGTGGAGTCGCAGAACGCGGCAACCTCGCCCCCGGGGTCGACCACAGGCGCATCCGAGTAGGCGTATATAGTCCCCGAGGTGCCTAGGCTCACCGTCACCTTCCCGGGGGACGTGTTCCCCGTTCCTATGGCGCCCATCATGTTGTCTCCTCCACCCGCTGAGACCAGCACATCACCGCCGAGGCCCAGCTCTGAGGCTATCCTCTGAGTGACGACTCCTGTGGGTTGGTCGCTTGGCTTCAGCTCCGGGAGCCAATCGACGAGCCCCGGGTCGATGGCGTCGATCACGTCCCTGCTCCACCCGCGTCTCCGCACATCCATCAACGCAGTCCCGGAGGCGTCGCCGTACTCCATCGTGGCCTCCCCCGTGAGCACGTAGTTCAGGTAGTCGTGTGGGAGGAGCACGTGCCTTAGCCTGGCGTAGTTGTCTGGCTCGTGGCGCCTCAGCCACAGTATCTTGCCGGCGGTGAAGCCCGGCGGTATGCTGTTCCCCGTGAGCCTGATCACCTCCTCCACGCCGCCCAGCGCCTCCGTCAGCTCGCTGCACTCCCTCGCCGTGCTGGTGTCGTTCCACAGCTTCGCCGGCCTGATCACGGCGCCGCCGCCGTCGAGGGGGACGAACCCGTGCTGCTGGCCGCTCACCCCGATGGCCCGCGCCTCACCCGGGTCTACGCCCGCGTCCCTCAGGGCGCCCCGTATGGTCTGCTTCATGGCTTCGACCCAGGTCTCGGGGTTCTGCTCCATGTGTCCATGAGGCAGCCCCTCTATGAGGCCGTAGCTCACCGACGCGCTGCCCCTCACACGGCCCCCGGCGTCCACCACGACTGTCTTGGTGCCCTGGGTCCCACTGTCCACGCCAACGAAGAAACCCGGCATACGGATCACCGTGACTATGTCCCTAGCCGTATAAGTCGATATGGAGCTGACCCCCGTTAGGCTGGACGCGTATACGCGGTTTTCGTATCCGTTCCAGGCGTTACATGTGTGCCGTTTTCCGACACGTCACCGTGTTAGACTCAAAAACTTGAATAAAAATAATGAGAATACACATATTTTTTAATAAAAAATCGGAATGGTTTATTAAATATGGTTCCATGGCTCTGAATGGTCATCGTGTCCAGGAACAGAAACCGAACGATCATGGCAATAGCCATGGTGGCGGTTCTCGCCGGGATAGCCGCGGTCGGATTAGGCGGAACAGATGCTGAGCCCCGAGGCTCAGAGACCAGGGTCGTCGCCTCCTTCTACCCTTTGGCGTACATGGCGGAACAGATCGGCGGAGACAAGGTGACCGTGTCGACGCTGATCCCGCCGGGCAGCGAGGTGCACAGCTGGCAGCCCTCCATAAGCGACATCGCCTCAGCCGACGACGCTGACATGATCATCTACCTCGGCGCAGGTCTAGACCAGTGGGTGGAAGAAGACATTCTAGCGTCCATCGACGCAACGGCTAAGACCGTGGTCGAGGCGAGTGAAGGAATACGGCTCCTTGAGACGACTGGACAAGATGAAGATCATGGGCATGAGGGAGGAGACCCCCACCTCTGGGTCAGCCCCCACACGGCTCTGATGCTCGCGGAGAACATAGCCGAGGCGCTCATGGAAGCGGACCCCGAAGACGAGGAGTACTACACCCAGAGATGGACGGCGTTCGAACAGACCCTGAGAGACCTGGATGACGAGTACTCTGACACCCTCTCAACCGCCTCAGGTAAATCGTTCTTCGTAACCCACTCCGCCTACGGCTACGTAGCCGACAGGTATGGGTTAAATCAGCGCGGGATCATAGGTTTATCCGCCGACGAGCAGCCTAGCACAGGGAAGATATCCGAGATAGTGGAGGAGATGACACAGGAGGGAAGCTACGTGATCTACGTAGACCCCGTGTACAGCGACGCGTACGCCCAGACCCTTAAAGCCGAGTTAGAGGCACGTACAGGCGGGAGCGTGCAGATACTGGAGCTGTACCTGATGGTGGGGCCGGTGGATGACATGGACTACGTGGATCAGCTTGAGGCTAACCTTAACAACCTTGCACGGGGATTGGTAGAGTAGTTTGACTGACACGGTTATAGAGGTAGATGGGCTTAACGTCGATAGAAACGGCAGACGCGTGGTAGAGGACGCCACGTTCACCGTCGGCCGTGGCGCCTACATGGGAGTGGTTGGCCCCAACGGAGGAGGCAAGACGACGCTGCTCCAAGCCATTCTCGGGATAATACCCCACGAATCAGGGTCGATACGGATACTGGGCAGACCGATGGAGGAGTTCGATCAATGGAACAAGCTCGCGTGGGTGAGCCAGCACAGCATAACATTCGACGAGAAGTTCCCCATAAACGTGCGTGAACTGGTCAGCCTCGGCAGGATAAACAGGAGCAACCTGGCCAAGCCGTTGAAGAAGGCGGACTGGGAGAAGGTGGACGAGGTTCTCAGGTTCATGGGGATAAGCAAGCTGGCTTATAGAAGGATAGGGCACCTATCCGGCGGTCAGAAGCAACGCGTCTTCGTGGCCAAGGCGATCGTCAGGAACCCGGAGGTGCTGATGCTGGATGAGCCGGTCGCGGGGGTCGACCCCGAGGCACAGGAACGCTTCTACATGAAGCTCAGCGACCTGAACGGCAAGCAAGGCACAACCATCCTGATCGTGAGCCATGATCTAGCAGCGGTGTTCTGCAGGATGAGCCACGTGATGTGCGTTAACCGCAGGGTGTACACCAGCCCCATCAGCCCCGATGCGGACCCAAACGAGGTCCTGCAGAAAGCCTACGGGGGGCACTTCCACTTCGTGTTCCATGAACACATATGCAAGGGGTTCTTCGAGGATGTCTAACTACCTTCTGCAGCTGCTCGGCTACAGGTTCTTCCAGTACGCTCTTCTCGGCGGAGGCATAGCGGCTTTATCATGCGCCTTGGTGGGGTTGTTCGTCATCCTACGCAAGGAGTCGATGATAGGGGACGGGGTTGCCCACGTGAGCTTCGGGGGGATAGCGATCGGGCTGTATCTGAAAGTGCAGCCGATAGTCACGGCGCTGGTTGTCTCGGTTCTCGCCGTCTTCGGGATCTCCTACATGCGCCGTAAGGGTCTAGCCAACTCGGACTCGGCTACGGCCGTCATCCTCGCGGTTGGGTTCAGCACGGGCCTCATAATAATCAGCCTCGCCGGCGGGTTCAACGTCGAGCTGTTCAGCTTCCTCTTCGGCAGCATACTGACCATAGGCACAGGAGACCTGATGCTGGTCTCGGTTCTCGGCGTCTCGTCGCTGATCCTGATAACCGTCTTCTACAAGGAGCTGCTCAGCATCACCTTCGACGAGCAGGCCAGCAGGCTCATGGGGGTACCCGTGGGGGCGCTCAGCGCGGTGTTCAACCTCCTGGTGGCGGTAACCATAGTCCTCAGCATCAAGGTGGTCGGCATGATACTGGTGACAGCCATGCTGGTCCTCCCCGGTCTCACGGCGCTTCAGCTTGACCTCGGCTTCAGGAGAACGGCCCTCATGAGCGTGGTCTTCGGGGTGGGGAGCGTGGTTGTCGGGGTCTTCGCTTCAGCCGTCTTCGACGTGGCAACGAGCGGCGTAATAGTCTTCACCCTCGTCGCCTGCTTCCTGCTGGTCTCTGCTCTTAAAAAGGGCTTGGTTGCACACGATAATTAGTGTTAGCGGTTCTAGTTACGAACGATTACTATTTTAATGTGAATGTCCGCACTTAAATATTACATAATTAATCCTACAAACGAAAAACACTGACAATAAAACTATTAAAATGCGAATCCGTTATACATGTACAATATGATAAAATTAAAAGAAAACGAGCTTCGAGTCGTCATCCTTCTCCTAATAGTTATCGTCCTTATACCCGTCTCTAAAACTCTATTCCTATACAACGACGAAGCGGTAACCAAGGAACTACTAGAAAACGCATACATGAAAGATTTTGAAGCAGTCAAACTAAAGCGGGTAACTTTCGGTGATTCGATTGTAAACAATATTATGGAGAGAGACCTGAATGGAACACGTATAAGGAACCATGGTTTCATGGTTAGAGTTTTTGAGGCCTGGAAGTATCCTAGAGGCTCGGTTGATGAGGACGAGAACTGGGTGGTTTTTGGGTTTATCGATTGGAATAACCGTGTTTTCATTGGGTATAAAACACGAGAAAGCGAATTAAGGCCAACAATATAAGAAAAAAAGGGGATACGTTAGGTCCACTCGATCTCGCCTGACGTATCATTAGCACATGGTTCTGCGTTTGCATATTTTTTGACGTACATCACATCATAATATGCATCGGTAGGCTGTTGATACCGGCCTCTAAGGAGCGGCTGACGTTTAATACAATCTAAATACGTGGCTCCGGAGATATACATGGAGGGTTCTACATGCGTTCATCCGCGCTGGCAGAGATCGATCTGCCTGACTTCGGGATGCCCGAGCTGGAGCCAAGGATATCCGGCGAGACCTACCAGACCAGGCTGGAGAAGCTCTACGAGGCAGCCGACGTAGCGGGGTTCACGTCGTTCGTGGTCTACGGGGACAGGGAGCACGGCGCCAACCTCACGTACCTGACGGGCTACGATCCCCGTTTCGAGGAGTCCATGCTCATAATGGACGTGGCCTCCCGTAAGGCGACCCTCGTGATGGGCCACGAGGGGCTCGGCTACTACCCGGTCTCACCCGTGAAGGAGAGCCTGTCGCCGGTGCTCTACCCAAGCTTCAGCCTCATGGCTCAGGACCGGTCCATGACGCAGCCCATCAGCATGCTGCTCATGGAAGCCGGGGTCGAGGACGGCGACAGGGTGGGCGTAGCGGGCTGGAAGTACTACACGGAGAAGGAGACCGCAAACCCGGAGTACTGGCTCGAGGTCCCCTCTTACATCGCCGACGCCCTCAGGGATACGGTGGGCAAACGCAACGTGGTTAACGCCAACAGCCTGTTGATGCACCCCACGGACGGCCTCAGGGCCGTGAACGAGGTAGATCAGCTGGCGTGGTTCGAGTACGCCGCCAGCCACACCTCTCAGGCCGTCCGGGACGTGGTTTTCAACCTCGAGCCGGGGATGACCGAGTACGAGGCGGTGAGGCTCATGAAGGTCACGGGGATACCACTCTCCTGCCACCTTATGCTTAGCTCGGGGCCCAGGGCGTTCATGGGGCTCCCCAGCCCGTCCAGCAGGGTCATAGAGCTAGGGGACCAGTTCACCACGGCCTACGGCGTCTGGGGCGCACTCAACTGCCGCGCCGGCTGGGTCGTCGAGGACGAGGGCCAGCTGCCCCAGGAGATCAGGGACTACGTCCCCAGGCTGGTGGCCCCGTACTTCGAGGCCGTAGCCGAGTGGTACAGGCTGGTCGGGATAGGCGTCGAGGGAGGCGTCCTCTATGAGGCCATCCACGACCGCATCGGTGACCCCTTCTTCGGCGTGCACCTCAACCCGGGGCACCTCATACACCTCGACGAGTGGCTCAACAGCCCCATATACAGGGGCTCACGGCTGAAGCTGAGGTCGGGGATGGCCATCCAGGTAGACGTGATACCATCCACAGGCACCCCCTACTTCACCACCAACATGGAGGACGGCGTAGCCCTGGCGGACACCAGGCTGAGGGCCGACTTCGCGGCCGCCTACCCGGGGGCCTGGGACCGGATACAGGCTCGGAGGGACTTCATGGCCGACGTTCTGGGGATACGGCTGAAGCCGGAGGTGCTGCCCTTCAGCAACCTAGCAGCCTACCTGCCGCCGTTTCTGCTATCTCCGGGGAGGGCGATGAGGCTCCGCCCCTGAGAAAAACCCTTCTACTCTGTCTCCGACTCATATCCATGGATCAGGAGCCGTTCCGCTGTATGAGGCAGGCCATCGAGGGCGACGAAGCCCTCAGCGCCCAGCTTTTCAGTCTGGTGCTGTTCGGCTCTTACGTGAGGGGCGACTTCAAGCCGGGGATCAGCGACCTCGACCTCCTCGCGGTCCTCAGGACAGACGACGCCCTCGTCGCAGAGCGGCTGCTGGGGGTGGTGAAGAGATGCGTCGAGGGGATGGACATCCTCGTCGTAGACATGCCGTGGGTAACCGTCGAGCAGCTCAGGGACCCCATCGGAAGCGGATACGGCTTCAAGTTCCTGACCTTCTACCAGGCCGACTTCCTGGCGCACCACAGGGTTGTCTACGGGGAGGAGGTCGCCCACCTCATACCGAGGTACTACCCCGGCGGCTTAGCTGCGTGGAGGGCTGGTAGGCTGCTGGAGAACATCGAACGCTTCAGGGACCGCCCCCACCTGTTAAGGGTCTCCGCGGGGGAGGCGGCGAAGTTCCTCGCCGTTGTCCACGGCGCGACCGACATCCACAAGGAGTCCGTGCTCGACGCCTTGAGGGAGATGGGCGACGAGGATGCCTATGACATCTACAGCGAATACGTGAACGGCGTGGACGCCCATAGGAGCACAGCGTACTATGTAGGGTTCATATCGTCGAGGATGAACGCCTACCTCGAAGACGTCGGTGGCGAGGCTACTTATCCTTGATCCACGTGTTTAACTCCTGAAGCGCCAAGGCGACGGTGGGCAAGTAGCTCTGGTACGGCCCAATCTCCCTGCTAAGGTTCTCCAGGAGACCCTTGGCCTCGGGCGACCCGCTCCGGGGTGGGCTCCGCAACGCAGGCTTCTAGCCTGTTTAGGGCGTCGACGCCCTCACCCACCATGGGGCCGAAGCCCCTGTAGTCCTCTAGGAGAACCACCGCGTCCCTTATTCTCTTCCTTAGGACCGTGGTCTCCATGCGGTTCCATTGTGAACATGTTCTATATAATAACCTTTAAAGAACCACTACACAGAACCACCGCCGACCATGAGTGAGGCACGTGACCGATGGTAAAGCCTCCCTGGGTTAATGCGAGGATGATCGAGACGCGGTATGCCCCTATCCAGGGTGACCCGAGATCAGTCTCTCTATCTCGGATAAGTGTCCGGCGACCTCCTCGCCGAGACCCGTCAGGGAGTACTCGTCTACACGGGCCTGTCCACGACCTTCTCTGCCTCCGCTGCATCCTCACCCACGCCACCGAACGCCACCGAGCCTAAACCCCCGAAGAACGCCTCACCGAAGCCACCCTCCACGACTACCTCACATGGCTCACAGTAGACGCCCTCCAGGACGAGGCTTATGCCCGTGGCGCACAAGACCGCCATCCTCCGCGGCAGAAGTACAAACATTAAATAAGGCACAACAGGGAGGGAATGATGGACGCATAGGTTGACAGAGTACATAAACATCCCCAGGGCTCTCATGAAGGAGCTTCAAGAAGGACTGGTTAGAGTAGAAGAGGTTCTAGCAACGCTAGAAGAGTTGGCGAACGCAGAGGGACTGGAGAGAATAAAAACAGCCGAGGAAGAGTACCAAAAAGGAGAGTATACCACACCAGATAACAGCGACGACATCAGGAAGAAACTATAAAGTGAAGGCCCGATGGATTATAGGCCCGCTCTCACAAAGAAGTTTATGAGGGAACTCAGGAAACAGCCTGACGAGGTTAAAGAGAGGGCGCTGAGAGCCATAGATGAGATAACCGCTAATCCGTTGTATGGCGTTAAACTGAGAGGCGAACTCCAAGGTTATTGGCGATGGAGAATAGGCGAGTACAGAATAATCTACACAATAGATGATTCCCTTCATCTGGTCGTCTTCCTAGACGTAGGCCCAAGAAAATCCATCTACAAATAACTCGAACAATCGAACTATTACATGAAAACGATCCCATTAGAATGACGAAAGAGTGGACGCTGGATCCCATAATACGATACGATTCTAAAGCCGACATACTCTAAAAAGAGACCTGGTGGATACGCTTCTCGGTAGACCCATCGCAGACACCGCAACAACCCACGGTTGACGCGTTCTCGGTCTTCGACCAGTACCTCCTCGATGTCCTCGCCGCCCAGGTAGCCTCAGCGATGAAAGAGATCTACAGCCATAACCAAATAATCAAGACATAAATCCCACCAACTACAGGTCTCCACCGAACCATTTGGTCTTCACTTTCAATTGACTCTCAGTAGTGACTGAACCTTCATATCCTTTATAAGGCGGGGGTGGGCGTCGTTGCCTCCCGATTTAAAATTTCATGGAAAGCGCAATTACGGCGCCGCTCATCTTTTAAGTTTTAAACAATCAATCAAGGGTATGCAGGGCGTCATCGGTGTATACTCGAAACAGGGAGCCTGCACCAAGAGCCTTCAAATCCTCTACGGGGTACAGCACAGGGGCCAGGAAAGCAGCGGCCTCACGGCGGCGGGCGACAACAGCCTGCGGACGTGGAAGGGGAAGGGGCTGGCCAGCGGCGTCTTCAGCGAGCAGTTCCGCTCATTCATGCACCCCAACGACTACGCCGTCATAGGATGCGCCAGCGGCGAGAACGCCGACAACGGCTTCCCGCCCCACGAGTCGAGGCATCATGAGCGATTCGTCTTCAGCGTCGCCTTGGACGGCTACTTCCCCAGGGACGGGGGAAACAACGAGGAGGTGGTCGCGAGGACACTACACCGGTTCCTGAGCAAGGGCGACGGGTTCAGGGACGCCCTCGTGGAGACCATGAGGAGGCACAGGGACGCCTACTACAGCCTGGTGGCGTGCGTCTGGGACAGGGAGGAGGGTAAGAGCCGTCTGTACGCCGCCAGGGACGAGCGCGGGGTGAGGCCGCTCTACGTCGCCGCCAACGACACGAGCGGCTACGTCGCAAGCGAGTCGGCGCCCATCGACGTCCTGGAGAGCATGGGGGAGCACTTCACGTCGAGGAGGGACGTCGCCCCCGGCTCTATGCTCTGCATCGACGAGCACGGCGTCGAGGAGACCCAGGTGCTGGAGCCGAGGCGCGCCCACTGCGTCTTCGAGTGGGTCTACTTCGGCCGCCCCGACTCGGTGATAGAGGGCAGAACCGTTCACGCGGCGCGTAAGGCGCTGGGCCACGCCCTCGTCGAGCTCCACGGGCTCAGGGACGAGTACGGTATCACGAAGGGCAAACCCGATGACCTGGTGGTCATCCCGGTGCCCGACTCGGGCCGGTCTGTGTGCACGGGCGTCGCGGAGGGGCTCGGCGTCACCGCCGACGAGGGGGTCATCAAGAACGCGTACATGGGGAGGACGTACATCATCGACGACCCGGAGTTCAGGAAGCTGGCGTCCGACCTTAAGCACAACGTCATCAGGGAGACCGTGGACGGCAAGAAGGTGATCATCACGGATGACAGCATCGTCAGGGGCACAGTCAGCGAGTCTGTGGCCCAGAACCTCATCAAGGCGGGGGCCAGGGAGGTGGAGTTCCTGGTGAGCTACGCCCCCATCTTCTACCCGTGCTTCAGCGACCCCCCGGACAAGCCGCTGGCGGCGCGGCCCTACATGGGGAAGAGCCTGGGGGAGATAGGTGAACTGGTCTCCCGGGGTCTGCCCAGCATCAACAGGGTGCGGTACAACGACGAGGAGCATATTCTGGCGGCGGTGGGGCTGCCCAGGGAGCACGTCTGTACCTACTGCATAAGCGGCAGGAGCCCCTTCAAGTCCTAGCCTCGAGCCACGGGGCCAGGGCGTCAAGGTTCTCCTCGAGGACAGGGACGAAGCTCCTGTAGGGCTCGATGTCCCGGGCCAGCTTGGATAGCCTGCGCTTGGAGTCGCCGAGCCTCTCCTCCGGGGGCTCCGAGACGCACTGGTCCACGGTCCTCAGGGACTGTATGGCCTCGTCCACCATATGGCTGAATCCGCTGTTGCCCTCAAGCAAGGCCACGGACTCCTTGATCTTCTCCCTAAGATCACCGCATTCCATGCACTTATCACGCGTGCAGATAGATATGTGTAGACTTCTCTCATCAAATAATTGAAACGATAAGAGAGGATTTTCTATGAATAAACATGGGCTTGCGTGACTCCGTTTCTTCGTTGCACTTTCCCCGAGGTTTTATCCATCACACTAATCCAGTCTTATTGTGCCATAAATGGTATGGGTAGGTTGAAAGCTAATCGAACATATTCTGTACTGTCTTCTAAGTTAGTTGCTACTTCGACGATATGCTTCGATAATGTCATCCTGTTCAATTCATTGTTATCTATCTCATTAAGGTCTGGAAATGCACAGTTTTTCAGATCATTTAAGTCGTCTCTCATATATGCCACTCTGATGTGTTGAATATTGTTCATGTCTATATGTAATAAGTCATAACTTCTAATTTGGTATTCCAGTGTTCTTGCCATATTATTTACTCTATTTATTGCTATACCTACTTGCATCCATTCATTGGTGTTTTTCTTATCAAGAAACACAATAGTTTCAAGTCTGACGCTGATTCTTTCTGTCTCTTTTTCAACTGATCTAATGTCTCCAATATCAACAAAGTCGTAGAATAGAGATCTGTTAAATTTTTCAAGTATTATATTCATTGACGCCCTACATAATGTAATTTCATATTCGAGGTTTGAAGCTTGCTCAGCTCTTATTGTTCTTATATGCAAGTAACTGCTTCCAGTTAAAATTAACAGTATCAATGTTACTGGAATTAGTAATTGTGTAACATGATACTTTTTATCTAGGAAAGTGAATGATCTTGATTCCTGTTCAACCTTGTTCTCTAGCCTTGTTGTAAGATGCATTGATGCACGACCGATGTCAGATAATTGGTATTTGTTATTCTCTTTTTTAATCAGGTGTTTTAGGTTCTCTAAGTGGTAGTTCAGGAAACCAGTCTCAACACCTAATTCATTTAGAATGTCTGTATACGTCAATGAGGACTCATACAGCATGTGAAGAATTTTTCTTCTAATGGGGTGTTTCAAAGCCCTGAAAATAGTAGTATATGTGTCTTCCTCATAGTCCATGGGGCTAGTGAATAATAATCTTATTATTAGGTTTTTTGAAAAGAAAATTTTCCATAATTACCACTTCCGTAGTTCGAATATTGGAAAAGAAATCTGTCAAAAAAATATAAATATTTAATATTTGGTATACAAATTGGTGGAAACCATGAAAAAAGCAACACCTCTCAGCGTAGTTATGATACTAGTCTTGGCTCTTCTATCACCCCTTATCCCAACAATAGGCGCAGACGATTTCAACCTTCCAGATAACTGGCGAATGAAACCCCTTGAACTTACGATTATTGACGGAGGCGCACCACGGGGTGTGACTGAGTACATTGAAGGTGAACGTGTATCTTACGAGTACATTAACGTAGGTCAAGAACTAGAACCAGATCACGGTGTGCAATACGGACCCTATGATCCATATGCTATCCGCTTCAGAGTCAACACTGTTTCTCCCTCTGGTTATAAACTAACTGTGACGATAAAGGTGAATGGCGTCGTTCAGTGGTCAGGGGCGTTAGGGGCTGGGCAGAGTTCTCCCACTATTACCTGTGATGGTGGTAGTGCGAAGGTCTTAGTAATTAACTTCAACGATGTTACTGTAGATTTTACAGGTACAATAACACTGATTAACAACTAACTCTATCCCCTTTTTTTAACTTAATCTCTTATAAAACCAACCACAACTTGTTTTCTGCAAGCCAAAATGTACATGATTTAGATCAGGTATCATCAGGAGAGTAGCCCAAACATTTCTGCTGCTAAACATAACAGTTAGCGACACGACAAGTCTTATATAGCATGCCGGCTGTATCCGTGGCGTCGGGGTGAAAATGTTGACAGGTGGATGTATTAATACCGTCGCATGCCTCACTCCTAGAATATAGCCAGGTTTCTGTCTGCCCCGCGGAGGTGCGCAGAGGTGTCTGACTCCGAGATAGACAGGGGCATGGTCCGCCGCGTGGCCGAGGCGGCTCGCCTCAACCTCACAGACGAGGAGCTTGAGCGGTACATGCAGCAGCTCAAGGTGATCCTCGAGGCGTTCAGGATGCTGGACGAGGTGGACACCGAGGGCGTGGAGCCCAGCTTCCACCCCATCGAGCTGGAGGACGTCCTCAGGGAGGACGAGCCCAGCAGGTGGAGTTGGGACCCCCTAGCGAACTCGGGGCACAAGGAGGACGGGTACTTCAGGGGGCCGAGGATACAGTGAGCGTGCTCGAGCAGGCGCACAGGATAAACCAGAGGTACAGGGCGTTCAACCACGTAGCCGAGGCACTCGACGCCGAGGGCGGTGGGCTGCTAGCCGGCGTCGCCGTCTCCGTCAAGGACAACGTCTGCGTGAAGGGGATGCCCTCCACCGCCGGCTCCAGGGTGCTGGAGGGCTACATGCCTCCCTTCGACGCCACCGTCGTGGCGAAGTGCCGGCTCGAAGGCGCCGCCATACTGGGGAAGACCGCCCAAGACGAGTTCGGGTTCGGCACATTCAACGTCAACACGCCCTACAACGTGCCCCTCAACCCCCACGACACCGAGAGGAGCCCGGGCGGCAGCTCCGGCGGC
>CAZQOX010000017.1:0-12971 GCA_964594895.1 uncultured Candidatus Bathyarchaeia archaeon | reverse complement strand
AGTCGTCGGCCGTGCACGGCTTGTCCCTGCAGTAGTTCGCCGTGGAGGCGATGTACCCTATGGGGGCGTCAAGCCACACGTAGAAGTACTTGTCATCCTCCCCCGGTATCCTGAAACCGAAGTAGGGGCCGTCCCTGCTTATGCACCAGTCGTGCAGTCCCTCGTAGACCCAGCTTAGGATCTGGTTCCTGATCTCAGGCTGCAGCTTCTCGTTGCCCTGTAGCCACTCCTCGAGCCAGCCGCTGAAGCTGCTGAGCCTGAAGAAGTAGTGTAGGCTGTTCCTGCGTATGGGCGGGCTGCCGCAGATGCTGCAGTATGGGTTGACGAGGTCCGTGGTGTCGTATGCGGCGTTGCACTTCTCGCATACGTCGCCGTACTGGTCCTGGGCGCCGCACTTGGGGCATGTGCCCTTCACGTACCTGTCCGGGAGGTACCGTTCACAGTGCTCGCAGTAGGTGAGCTCTATCTCCTTGGTGTAGATGTGCCCGTTCTCCCTCAGCCTGTCGAAGATGAGCTCTGTGTACATCTGGTTCTCCGGGCTGTTGGTGGTGTAGTAGCTGTCGAAGCCGACGTGGTAGTCGTCGTAGTCCCGCTTGTGCTCCCTCCACCAGCGCTCTATGAACTCCTCGGGGGTGACTCCCTGCTTCGCGGCGTTGATCTCGATGGGCGCCCCGTGGGTGTCGTCGGCCCCGCAGTAGACCACGTCGTGCCCAGCCAGCTTCATGAAGCGGACCCAGATGTCTGTCTCGATGTACTCCACCATGTGGCCTATGTGAACCGGCCCGTTGGCGTAGATCAGCGCAGATGTTACCAGAATCCTATCAGACTTCAAGGCATACCCTCCCGGTTTTCCTATAGAGAGCGTCTACGACATATTAATGATGCTTCGATCCACCGGGTCTTCCCTGAGTCAACCTAATGGCTGGGCTCTTGGCCTTCTTTTTCTTTCTCTTCTTCGATCCGTCTACTCTTGATACGAGAATAGGCATCCACTCGACTCTTGTAGACGATGGCTCCTACCGTTGATCCACCGATAAGCCCAACCATCGTCAACGCATCTCCCACCGCGCCCCTGCCGTAGAAGATGGTGTAGACCACCTGCTGTATGATGTAGGCGAGGACCCCCGTGACGGTGCCGACCCTGATCAGGTCACCCTTCGCGATCCTCGCAGCGGAGTAGCCGCCAATTAACCCGCCGACGAGGTGCAGCGCGATGAACAGAGTAGGGTAGACGCTCAAAACCTTTTCAGAGTCTCCATAGATGAGAGCCAACAGCTCCACTGTTAGGAAAGGCAGCCCAAACGCCAGGGATGCCCCTGCGAAGTAGACCCTGAACGTGTCCCTCTGCTCCTCCTCCCCGGTCATCAGCTTAACCTATTTATCTGATTATTTAACACTCTTTGTCGGTAGATAGACGTTATTTTACCATTTACCTGTCATAAATTCTCCAAAGTTTTAAATCAGCTATCCTGTCAGTACTTATCGGGAATTATAGAGGAGAAATCCCAATGGCAATACTAACACCAAACAGATTGGTTCCACTAGCGGCATTCATACTAGCGTGGGTGGCCACGTACATGGCCATCCAGATGGGAAAACAGGGAAAGATCAAGATACGAAGGATGCCAGCCCTCGACGCCATCGAGGAGATAGTCGGGCGCTCCGTGGAGATGGGGCGCCCCGTCTTCGACATCATCGGCATGGGTACCTTCACAGACATATACGCGACACAGACAATCGCCGGCCTAAGCATACTTAGCTACGTGTCAACACTATGCGCGCGCCTAGGCGCAAAACTTTACGCGCCACAGGCTAGCGTAGACGTGCTGCCTGTAGCCACAGAGATCGTCAGGGAATCCTACAGACTCGAAGGCAAAGAAGATGAGATTGACATCGCAGAGCAGATGCCTTATCTATCGGGAACCCAGTTCGCCTGGGCAAGCGGCATAATCGGAATGGCTGCCAGGATGAGGCCAGCCGGCAACATCATGATCGGACCCTTCTGGGCCGAGTCCATGATGTTCGCCGAGAGCTTCGACAGGATCGGCGCCATGCAGATCGGCGGAACAGCCCGTATGTACCAGATACCGTTCTTCGCGGCACTCTGCGACTATGTGCTCATCGGCGAGGAGATGTTCGCCGCAGGCGCCTACGTCAGCGGCGACCCCCAGCAGATAGGCAGCATAGCCGCCCAGGACTGGTACAAGCTAGCGGCTTTGGCACTAGGCATAATCGGCGCTCTATTAGCGACGGCGGGAGTCACCATAATCGGTGACCTCCTGTCGATGTGAGGTGAATGAAGAGATGGACTATAGAAGAGACATACCTCTGGCGATAACATTCATAGTTGGAGTGATCGCCGTACTGGACTACTATACTACATTTGAATCCGTCACCAACACCTTCACGGTGATCAAGAACTGGGGCGTCGTTCTCCAAGCCTTCGCGCTGGGTCTCGGAGCAGTCAACCTGTTCCGAATTCACGGTAAGAGGATCTCTGAGAGGACCAGAGATGATTGGATGTTCAGTGGCTGGCTGCTTCTCATGCTGGTTCTGTTCGTCGTCGTCGGTCTAGGTACTGGTCAGTACGACGCAAGCACATCGTACCAATGGATCTACAACTCATTATTCCTACCACTCGGCGCAACGATGTACAGCAGCCTCGCGTTCTACATGGCCTACGGCTCATACAAGGTGCTGAGGGCTAGGAACTTCGAGGCAGCGCTGCTTTTCATCACAGCCGTACTTGTAATAATAGGAAACACGCCGATATTCCCGGCGACGTTCCCCGTCTTCTTCCACATACGTGAATGGATCTTCGGACCCATCGTGAGCGGAGCATACAGAGGCATCAGGATCGGCGTCGGCATAGGCGCGGTAGTCTTAGGAATCAGGACGCTGGTCGGTCTAGAGACCGGCTACCTGGGGAGGCGGTAAAAGATGAGCATATGGGAGAAACTGACGTCAATCCCCCGTGAGGTAATCATGGGGCTGGTTGTCATCGCCATACTGATCCCCGCCCTCAACCCCCTAGGTCTACCCCTCATGGTAGGAAGCATGAGCGAGAATTGGTACGACACTGTTGACAGCCTACCCGCCGGCTCCATAGTGCTTTTCGACATCGGCTACGGCTCAGGAGGATACCCGAGCCTAGGTCCAGGCAACATAGCTGCGTTCCACCAGATGTTCGCGAAGAATCTGAGGATCGTGATGATGGCGACGGCCCTCGAGGGAAGCATGATGTATCCACTCATCATGGCCGGCGTAAAGCCTGAGAGCAACTACGGGGCTGTATACGGCGAGGACTACATATTCCTAGGCTACATAGCAGGAGGACAGACAGCCATGGCAGGCGTACTAGGAGACCTGAAATCCCTAGTCTCTAGCGACTACAACGGCAACCCCATCAGCGGCTACTCGATAATGGACAATGTGGGGGGCGCCGACGACATCGATCTCGTGGCGTACATGACTACAAGCGGAGACACCGCCGAAGGATGGGTCTACCAAGCCTACAGCCAATACAACAGAGCGCTTCTTGGAGGCTGCCTAAGCATGATGACCACAAGCATCAAGCCATACTACGACAGCGGTCAGCTGTTGGGCATAATGGATGGCATCAAGGGAGCCGCGGACCTAGAGTTCTTAACAGGTCACCCCGGTGACGCCATCGTCAGCAGCGATATCCTGAGCTTCACGCAGACACTCGTGCTGATCTTCATCTTGGTCGGCAACGTTGCCTTCTGGATGCAGAAGGGAGGTGGCAAGTAGAATGGTGTCACTGGATCCCCAGGTCTGGATAGCGGCGTTCCTAACGATAGCGGCAACAAGCTACGCCTTCAGAGACAACAGGGTCTTCAAGTTAGCGGAGAACACCTTCATCGGTGTGGCGGCGGGTCACCAGATCGTCATGGGAGTCAAGAACATCCGCGACTACGGCTGGAGCCACCTTGCGCAGGGAGAGATGATATACATCGTCGTCTTCCTGCTCGGCGTCTTGCTCTACGCACGTTACAGCAAGGAGTACTACTGGCTCTACAGGTACCCCATCGCCTTCCTCGTAGGGAACGGCGTCGGCATCAGCATCAGGGCAGGCATCCACAGCGACTTCATAGTACAGATCGCTCAAACCGCCACCCCACTGGTTGCATCCGATGCGATGGGCACCATAAACAACATAATAACCTTCGTCGGCGTGATCACGGCGCTAAGCCACTTCATATTCACGTATGAAAGCGTGCATCAAGGCACACTGGGCTGGGGGCCGAAGATCGGCAGATGGATGATCCTGCTTGCGCTCGGCGCAAGCTTCGGCAACACGGTGATGACCAGGTTCGGCATGTACCAGGGAAGAGTCGTCTTCCTGCTGAGAGAGTGGCTGCAGATAATCTAATGGAACCAAAACCTTCCCCTTTTTTATTTACCCGTAAACTCTTAACCCTAGCACACACTCAGATAGTGAACTCTTTTGCCAGACGAGGAGCGGAAACCATCCACCATCGACTACATGGCGGCGGCTGTGCTCTCCTACGGCATAGTCTACTTCTGGATAGAGCTGAAGATTGCGGCGGGGACCCCCAGCTTGCTAGCCTACCCCGTATACTACCTAGCCGGGCTCGTGGCCTCATACCTGGTATGCAGACGTACCGACTCGGCTCACCTCGCCGTAGGGATAAAGGCCGCCCTCGCCGCGTGGGCGTTCACAGCCGTCACACTCCTAGCCTTCGTTGAGGAGTCCAGCCTCGCCTTCTTCGGCATACTGCTAATCTGTCTTGTCCTCGGAGGAGCGACCTCTTCTTACCTGGCTCTCAGGCAGAGCCTTCAGCCACATTCACATGAAGTTGACTCCGAGAAGAGTCCAACGCCTTAAATCCCATGGCAGCCGAGGGATAATCGAAATGTTCCCCTCTATACCTGGCGACGAGGAGCTGACCGAGGAAGAGGTGGACGAGATAATACGGAAGACCGCGGAGAGAATACAGCAGTACGGCATGGAGACCTTCGCCATACTTATCCTAGAGACCGTCAAGCCTCTCGTCTACGTCGGCGGCGAGATGAGTAGGCTCATGATTTCCCCGTTTCTCCCAGCCCTCGGGTCCACCGCCAACGAGCTTGGCGAGAACCTGATCAACGTGTTCGAGGAGCGCAAGAACGTCGAGAAGCTCATCACCATCCTAGAGGAGATGGCGAGAGGAGAGTACGGAAAGAAAGAGGAGGAGAGGGAAGCCGGGGAACTGCAAGAAAGGGAGAAACCGGGTGCCGACACAGCTTCTGACGAACAGGTGGAGCCTAAAAAGAGAAAAAGTTGGCGAGACTGGCTCCCCTTTTAAATAGTTTAAATAGCCTCAACATTTTAGAAAACCTTATCCATGATCATCTGCGACTGAATATGAATCAGCATGGCAACCCTCAAGAAGCCAACAGAGGAGATGCAGTTCATCATCGCAACCGACGTAGGCTCCACCACCACCAAAGCCAGGTTCTTCCACAAGAAGGACGGCGAGTGGAGGTTCCTGGTAGCAGGAGAAGCACCCACGACAGTCGAAGCGCCCTACGAGGACGTGACCCTCGGAGTACAGAACGCGGTACGTGAAGTCGAGGAGTTGACCGGACACAAGCTTCTAGCCCCGGACGGCAGCGGCATAGTACTGCCCTACGACGGCGAGAAGGGCGTAGACCTCTACGTCACCACCAGCAGCGCCGGCGGCGGCCTGCAGATGATGGTATCCGGCCTCATAAAGTCCATGACCGCTGAGAGCGCCAACAGGGCAGCCCTCGGCGCAGGCGCAATAGTCATGGACGTCATCGCTAGAGACGACGGCAGGCAGCCATACCAGAAGATCCGCAGGATCAGGAGCCTCAGGCCCGACATGATCCTCATGGCGGGTGGCACCGACGGCGGCGCCAGCAGCCACGTCATGGAGATCGCGGAGCTGATCAAGGCGGCGGAGCCGAAGCCTCGCCTCGGCGTGGCCTACAAGCTCCCCATCGTCTACGCAGGCAACAAGGTGTTGAGGCCCCAGATCGAGGCGCTCCTCAAAGGGGAGTTCGCCCTTGACATGGTGGACAACATCAGGCCTGTCCTGGAGCAGGAGAACACGGAGCCGGCTAGGCGTGCCGTGCACGAGCTCTTCATGGAGCACGTCATGAGCCACGCACCGGGCTACACGAAGCTCATGAAGTGGACCGACGTCGACATCATGCCGACTCCGGCGGGAGAGGGCATGGCCATGCAGCTCATCGCTAACACTTACAACCTGAACGTGCTTGGCGTCGGCCTCGGAGGCGCGACCACCAACATCTACTCGATCATGGAGGGAAGGTTCGTCCGCAGCGTCTCAGCCAACCTGGGCATGAGCTACAGCGTCACCAACGTCATGAAGGAGGCAGGCATCGACAACATCATGAGGTGGATACCCTTCAACCTGGACAGGGAGGAGGTTGCGGCGAGGCTGATGAACAAGATGATCAGGCCCACCACAATCCCCCAGACCCTGGAGGACCTCATAGTAGAGCACAGCGTGGCCCGCGAGGCGCTCAGGCTCGGCCTCAAGCACCACAGGACCATCGCAACCCGCCTCAAGGGCGTACAGCTTGAGAGGACCATCAGCGACATGTTCGACCAGGCCATCGAGGAGACCTACGTCAAGATGATGAACATCGACATCTGCGCCGGCACTGGAGGGTTGCTGAGCCACGCCCCGAGGCGCATCCAGTCGATGTACATACTGACGGACGCCTGGCAGCCCGAGGGCGTCACGAGGATGTTCCAGGACAGCGTGTTCATGATGCCCCACCTGGGGGTGCTGAGCACCGTCTACCGCGACGCGGCGTGGAACATCTTCGACAAGGACTGCCTCGTGAGGCTTGGCACGAACATCGCGGCCGCCGGCACCGGCAAGCTTGGCGAGCACGTAATGACGGTGAAGCTGGAGATGCCCAACGGAGAGGAAACCGAGGAGGAGCTCAGCCTAGGGGACATCAGGCTCCTCAAGCTAACCGAGCGTGAGGAGGCTAAAGCCACGATCATTCCTGGGAAGATGTATGACGTCGGCGCGGGCCCGGGCAAGGAGCTCGAGACCACCGTCAGCGGCGGCGTCGCGGGGGTGATGCTAGACGCACGCGGCAGACCTCTTTATCTGCCAGAGGAGGAGACCCAGCGTAAAGAGCTTCTGCTGAAGTGGTTCAAGGCGATGAATCTATACGACGAGAGCAAGCTGGAGGCGTTGATCTAAGATGGTAGACGCAGCGACAGAGAAGAAGACGAGCGGAGAAGGGAAGGAGGCCGAGGAGGCCCACGCCTACACGCCGGGCCTCAAGGTCAAGAAGACGATGAAGGTCAGCAAACTGAGGCGGCTGCCCATCCTGGGGGAGGTCTTCCCCAAGGTGGGCGACAAGGTGAGCTACGACGAAATCGTCGCCAGGACGGAGATCAGCGGAGACCCCGAGATCGTCAAGGTGGCCATGTTGCTGGGCTTGGAGGCCGAGGACATCCCTCGGTTCATGAACAAGAAGGTGGGAGACACAGTCGAGAAAGGCGAGCAGATCGCCTTCTACAGCGCCCTCTTCGGGCTCATCAAGAAAAGAGTCGAGTCACCCATAGACGGCACCGTGGAGAGCATCAGCGAGATCACGGGGCAGGTCATCCTCAGAGGCGCGCCCATACCGGTGGAGGTGGACGCCTACATCCCGGGGACCGTCGCAGAAGTCATGCCCAGGGAGGGCGCCGTCATCGAGACAAACGCGGCGTTCATCCAGGGCATCTTCGGCATCGGCGGTGAGACCCACGGGGACATCCACGTCATCGTCGAGGACAACACCCAGGTGGTGGACACAGACATGATCAAGCCCGAGTACGAGGGCAAGATACTCGTCGGCGGAAGCCTGGTCACGCTGGACGCGTTGAAAAAGGCCGTCGAGGTCGGCGTCGCCGCCATCGTCAGCGGCGGCATAAAGCACCAAGACCTCACCACATTCATCGGAGAAGAGATCGGCGTCGCCATCACCGGCCAGGAGGAGGTGGGCATAACCCTCATAATCACGGAGGGATTCGGAAAGATGACCATGAACCAGCGCACCTTCGAACTCCTCAAAGAGTTCGAGGGATACCTAGCCAGCATCAACGGCGCCACCCAGATCAGGGCCGGAGTCCTGAGGCCGGAGATAATCATCCCTCACGAGCAGCATGAGGAGGGAGAGACCGAGGCCCTGTCCCAGGGGATGGTGCCAGGGACACCCATAAGGATCATCCGTCAGCCCTACTTCGGCGCCATCGGCAAGGTGCACAGCCTCCCGGTGGAGCTGCAGCGGCTAGAGTCCGAGAGCAAGGTGCGCGTCGTGAACATCGAGCTGGAGAACGGCGAGGTGGTCATGGTGCCTAGGGCCAACGTCGAGATAATCGAGGAGTAATCCCCTCCTTCTCATACCACCCACTTGTTATAACGAGTTTTTTAGACTAGTACAGCCCATCAACTACCATGCAGTATGTTAAGGTCCCTGCGTGGGAGTTCTACGGCTGGGAGCCGGAGACGCTAAGCCTCCCAGACGGCTGGAAGATACATGAGCAGAGGATGAACGGCCACGACGCTCCCAGGCTCACAGTCGAGGAGGTCGCCGATAGGCTTCGGAGCCCGGTGGGCACGAAGCCCCTCCGCGAGCTGGCTAAGGGCAAGCGTAAATGCTGCATCATCTTCGACGACGTGACGCGGCCTACCCGTCAGAGCCAGATGCTGCCGGCGGTGCTGGACGAGCTACACGGAGGCGGGTTGTCCGACGACCAGATAGTGTTCGTGATGGCGACCGGCGCCCACCAAGGCCGTCTCCTCTTCGACTTCCAGAAGAAGCTGGGCGCCGAGGTGCCTGAACGTTTCCTCGTGTTCAACCATAACTGCTACGAGAACACTGTGGAGCTGGGTGAGACCAGCCGTGGGACGCCGGTGCACGTGAACCGTGAGGTCATGAGCTGCGACCTCAAGGTGACCCTCGGCGTGATGATGCCCCACTTCGGGTACGGGTTCGGGGGAGGCAGCAAGATGCTGCTGCCCGGCGTATCCGGGATCGACAGCATAACCCACAACCACAGGATCATGGAGGGCACAGGGCCGGGGCGTGTAGCGGAGAACACACGGCGGCTGGACTCCGAGGAGGCGGCGAGGATGGCTGGGCTGGACTTCGTGGTCAACGCGTTCCTGAACGCGGACGCCGACGTCGCTGGGCTGGTCTGCGGCGACGTGGTGGAGGCCCACCGGGAGGGGGTCAAGGTTGCCCGCAGCCACTACGCCACCGGGCTCGTGAGGGACGCCGACGTCGTGGTAGGCAACGGCTACCCCATGGCCAACGAGGGCTACAAGGCTTACCACATGTTGAGGGACTCTGTCAGGGAGGGCGGGGACATGGTGTTCCTCCTCTACACGCCGGAGGGGTGCAGGGTCCACCACTACAACGGCAGGTTCGGCGAGGACTATGGCGGCAGGGGGTGGACGAAGACCACGTACGTCAAGAAGCCCTGGAGGATGAGCAGGGTGATCTGCGTCACGCCACAGCAGGCGAGGGCCGACGAGTACTACTACGGCGAGGGCAGCCAGTGGGTCAAGACCTGGGACGCCTGCCTGGAGATGCTTATGGGTGTCCACGGAGACGACGCGTCGGTGGCTCTGTACCCGACGGCGGCCATGCAGATAAGCAGGGAGAACGCCTCAAACGTCTGACGTATCTGACCTGCTACAGGTCATATCTGTTTCTCTAGAGGCGTTCGAAGACTCGTTTCACGGCTTCCATCCCGTCGCCCAGTACCTGGATGCCGTCTTTTTCGCCTATGCCTGACTCGTAGGCCCACCTGATGTGGTCCACCTCGTCTGGGTCGAAGCCCATCACTCTGGCCGCGGTGGCGTCGGCGGCGACGACGTCTGTTGACGCTATTATGGTGTTCATCTGCACCGGTTTTTCGTGGACTGGGCCCCGACCCTCCATGGCTACGAAGCCGTCGATGACTGTGAGGGATGGGGGCAGGGTGAGGCATATGTCGTGGACGACCTTGTCCATGCCGTGGATGTGGAACCCGCCCTTCCACTTGGTGGTGAGCATTCCGAACATGTTCTTCATTCCGAGGGTGACCTTGGTGCCCATATGGGTCTTGAGCTTCGCAGCCGAGATTATGGCCGAGTCCGTAGCCATCTTGGCGACCTTGATGCTGCTCAGGGCCTTCCCGCCTTTTACGGGTAGCTCCACCTTCTCGTCGACGTGCCTCATGTTCACGAACTCGACGCCCACCCGGTCCAGCATCTCCTTCATGCCGCTGGCGACTACAGCCTTATCCGCGTCGGTAGTCTGGGCGTCTGACTCGACTACCAGCACCTCCTTCCCGAGGTCCCGTACACGGTTGATTAGGGCCTCCACGACCACGGGGTCCGTGGTGGCCCCGGTCGCCCAGTTCTTGGTGGTGATGAAGTTCACCTTGACGAGGACGCGGCTCCACGGCTCCAAGGCCTCCCTGTACGGGATGAGGTCCAGCGCCCTGTAGACCGTCTCAAGGCTCCTCTCCCCCTTGACCACCGCTACCTTAGACATCTCAACGATAGGAGAGGGACGATCCCATATAATGGCTTAGGAAGCATGCAAGGATATGGCCCCGGCTACTCCCAGCTTCACGCGCATTAGCTGCGCGAAGCATCTCGGGCTTAGCTTTCCTGCGGGGTCCAGACGTAGTACCTGTCTTCCAGTTGCACCAGAAGAGCCTCGGTATCCTCGTCGACTATGTGGTACACTATCCTTCGCCGTATGGCTAGGTTCCTGAAGCCTTCGTAGTTAACTTCGTTCGCGTCATCTAGGCCGTCTTTATCCGTCTTCTCGACGACGACGCATCCGTTCGCCTTGAGGTCGTTGATGGCTTGGTCCATGGACCACGGGCCCTTGACCCACCCGGGCTGCCTGGTGATCGATGATTGGCCTTCACTCGCCTTGAACAGGTTGTTAGGGTTGTCGGTGTCGAACGCCAGCGACATGCCTGGGCTCGTCATCAGGTAGAACAGTGTGGCGGCGAAGACGATTATGCAAATCATCAGCACTATCGCAGCCCCGACGCTTGAGTTAGCCTTCCTTCCACTGACTAGAGCCATCCTATAGATTGCGTCCGGTCAATGGATATTAGGGATTCCGGAGGCAGGATTCGGATTGGAATACAGAGCCATAAGTATAGATCTGTAGTAGATTCTTAAGCCCATGGGACAAGGCGGGAGCTACTCGACGAAGTCACTTCCTCGCCTTGACCCAATTGGCGTAGCTCACGAAGCCCGCGAGGCTGCTGTAGACGTGGCCCTCGGCCTCTGGGTCTACAGACACGAGCTTTCTGGCCTCTGAGTCAGCGTCCAACACTGTTAGATACGTCTCCGTGAGGGTCCTGCTCTTCTTGACGCCCTCGGAGGCGAGCCTCTCCCAGAGCAGGACCTGTCTCTTGAAGTCCCTGAGCCACTTGACTGCGCCGCCGTGGAACCCGAAGTGGCTTATGCAGAGGACGCGGGGGTCCAGGGCCTCCATCCTGTTCAGGCTCTCAGTTGCCTGCACAGGGTTATAGGGAGGCGGGCTCGCGGGGATCACCGCCCCCAGGTTGTCCGGCGTGTGCCCCGCCGCGTCCCCGGCGAAGAGAACCCTGCCCCCGGGCTCGTAGTAGCTTTGGCTGTGGAAGGAGTGGCCAGGCGTGTAGAGGACCTGGAGCTCGACGCCGCCGAGGCGCAGCCTCTCCCCGTCAACGGAAGCCTTCAACTTTTCCTTCGGGATGCCGCGTATCTCGCCGTACTCCTCTATCTTGTCTCCGAAGGCTTCCCGGGCGGCGGCCTCTATCTTGGAGGGGTCCACCATGTGATCCACGCCCCTTGGGTGGCAGTGCACCTCGGCGCCGGGGTAGCGCTCCAGCATCATCCAGCAGCCGGCTGCGTGGTCCAGGTGGATGTGGGTCAAGGCTATCGTCGAGACCTCCGCGACGCCCATCCTGTCCAACGCCTCGATGACGCCTGGCACCTGGCTCGCCGGCCCCGGGTCGATCACCGCTACACTGTCTCCTGAGATGACGTATGTGCCCAGCACACCGGTCCTTCCATGGAAGGGGGCGTCTATCATGTGGACGTCGTCCGAGACCCTTTGAGTGGACATCAGAGTGAATGCCGCCGGGGCTTCTAAAAAGGGTTTTACCGGTCGATCCCACTTATCATCATGGTTGATATGAAGGAGTCGCTGGGAGCCAAGACCTGGGCCGCGCCGACGCCCGTCTGGGTGGTGGGCACCTACGACGAGAACGGTAGACCCAACTTCATGACTGCGGCGTGGGGCGGCGTCTGCTGCTCCAGTCCGCCTTGCATCTACGTGAGCCTGAGGGAGGCGACGTATAGTCACGGGAACATCGTGAGCCGGAGGGCGTACACGGTCAGCGTCCCCGGGGAGGAGTACTGGAGGGAGGCGGACTACATGGGCGTGGCGTCGGGCAGGGACACCGACAAGGTCAGGGACACAGGGTTGACGGCCGTGAAGAGCATGCTCGTGGACGCTCCATACGTGGACGAGTTCCCGCTGGTCCTGGAGTGTAAGGTCGTCGAGGTGGTGAAGATAGGGCTGCACACCGAGTTCATAGGCGAGATACTGGACGTCAAGGCGGACACGGACGTCCTCACCGACGGGGCGCCGGACATCCAGAAGATCAGGCCCCTGCTGTTCGGGACGGGGGACCGCGGCTACCACACGGTGGGCGTCAGGATCGGAGACGCATTCACACAGCGGACGCCCCCGGCGCCCTAGCGCAAGTAATTTACACTTACACAGCCTCTCTACTCTAGTGGTTTCATGAGTCAGTTCTCAGAGAAGAAGGACAAGCAGCTTAAGGAGGATGCCTCGACGTATCTGGTCCAGCGGTGGGAGCCTAGCGCTAGGCACAAGCCTCTGATCATGGTCAAGGGGGAGGGCGTCTACATGTGGGACGCCGCCGG
>CAZQOX010000016.1:0-13244 GCA_964594895.1 uncultured Candidatus Bathyarchaeia archaeon | reverse complement strand
TGGCAAGCGAGGACGCGGTGATAGAGTCGGAGCTCAAAGGGAAGACCCTCCTGGTCTACATGCACATACTCAAGAAGCCCAACGAGCCTGTGGGCGTCAGGGAGGTGCAGAGGGAGCTAGGGTTCAGCAGCCCAAGCGTCAGCAGCTACCACCTGAACAAGCTCATGGACCTCGGGTTGGTGGATAACGTCTACGGCGACTACAGGCTCGTCAAGGAGGTGAAGGTGGGGGTGCTGCGCCAGTTCGTGACCCTCGGGGGGGTGATGCTGCCCAGGTACCTCTTCTACGCGGTGCTCATGACCACGATGCTTGTCACGTACCTCGTCCAGCAGCCGTTCTACCCGTCGAGGGAAGCCATAACGACCCTGGTGATGGGCGTGGTGCCCACAGCGATCCTGTGGTACGAGACCCACCGGATCTGGAGGGACCGTCCAAGATGAGTGTTCTAAACACAGAACATCCCCACGGAACAGGCTCCTCGGCTGTTCTAATCTCTAGCATTAAGTCACACCGGCACGGAGTGTACAACGATGAATAACCGGGTCACGGTCTACACGGTGCTTGCGGTGATGGTCGGCTACCTGCTGATCTCAGCCGTGCCCGGGCAGGTCGAGAGATACGTGGCTCCCAGTCCAGTGATGCTCACCGGCTCCGAAGAGGCGGGCATCGAAACGGGCCGGGGGGGCATCGTTGAAAGCCGGAACGCCACCGATGCCGCCCCCGTTCTTGGCTCAGGGGAGGAGGCGACTGAGGCGCCTACAGGTGAACCAGGCGGCCCCACAATACTGGGAGACCGTGGAGTAGCTAGTTTCTTAGACCTGTACAAGTGGTGGGTCCTAGACCTAGGCGTGGCGTTCTCCGTCTACCTGATTGCACGGCGAAGGTTCAGCTAGCACACATTTAAACTCGTTTAATACGCTTCCTGATGCCTTCGGCCCTTTCATGGGGCTCGTACTTATCTATGTTCACGTCAGGGCCGACGGTCTCAACGATGGCTGAGACGCAGGCCGATCACATCGCTGCCGCTGCGTCGATCCCCCCCGTCCTAAGATACTCCGAGAAGAAACCGACGAGGTACGCGTCCCCCGCCCCAGTCTCGTCTACCACGTCAGCAAAGTAGCAGGGCACATGGATGATGGACTCGGCGTCAGCCACGAGGCTTCCCTCATCCCCATGGTCGCCGCGGCGAGGGTCTTATCCGTGTTTCCGTCGACGATCTCGTCGGAGAGAAGAATATTCTTCTCCGGCATCAATACACTGTTATATGGACGGCGATAGCTGAATTTAATACTTAGACATCCATCATCATCGATCTTAAAACGATTCCCTGTTCGATAACATCTTAATACCGCCTACGGTCAAGTAATCTAGTTTCCGGTGACCGGTGGAAGCGTACATGAAGCTAAAGGCCGCCCTGCTCCTGTCGACGCTGGCTCTGCTGCTCGTACCGGCGATCCAAGCCCAGGACTACACCCCCAAGTCGCTGTCCCTGCTTGTCTACAACGACGGCGTGGTGCAGGTCGACTACGAGGCCGAGACAGATCCATCCCTGGTGAGGATAGAGGTAGAGTTACCGGGGTTCCCTTACGAGAGTCTGCTCGTAGTCGACCAAGACGGCTTACCCCTCGATGCCTCGGTCACGGATGAGGGTGCATCAGTCGACACGCTGGGGTCCACGGGTGTCGTGGTCACCTACTTGACCTCATCTCTCACCAGCAAGGCGGGGGCGATCTGGACCGTCAACGTGACATCCACCACCACCGCCAGCGTAGCGCTCCCGCAGGGCTCCATCATCGTTAACCTGAGCGAAGTACCGGTAGAGATAGGCACAAATGACGATAGGCCCTACGTCAGGATGCTCCCAGGCGACATATCCGTCTCCTACATAACCAGCGTCTTCGACGCCAGAGCCAAGGCAGAAGAGGCCCTCGCCGACGCCGAGCAGCAGATACAGGCGATAACGGACGGGGGGATAATAGTCGAGGCGCTCGACCTCCTTCAGCAGGCCAGCGAAGCCTTCGATCTGGGTGACTACACGACGGCGATCCAGCTGGCTGCACAGGCGGAAGACGCCGCCGACGAGGCCGCCGCCGACGCCTCGCAGGCCCAAGACATGATGGAGGCGGCGGGCCTCGCCGTCTCTGAGGCAGAGTCGGAGGGGAGGACGAAGGGAGTAGACGTCGCTGAGCAGCTGCTGGCCCAGGCTGCCGCCGCCTACGAGACCGGGGACTACGAGTCGGCATACGATCATGCCTATCAGAGCCAGATTGCGGCCTTGAACGCCGAGAAACCCCAGAGCCTCACCGTCTACGTGCTGGTGGCGGTCATACTCATCATCGGGGCAGCTCTATATAACCGACTATCCAAGAAACCGGGCAAACCGCCGGCACCCAAACACATGAAAGTAGACCTAGAAGCCATCTTCCATGATCACCCGACGCTTAGGATGGACGACAGGGAGGTAATCAGGTATATCGCGGAGTCCGGGGGCGAGCTTTTCTCCAACGAGATACGGGAGAGGTTCGACCTCCCGCGGACGAGCGCCTGGAGGATGCTGCGCCGCCTCGAGGGGCTGGAGATAATAGAGGAGCGGAAGGTGGGGGGCCAGAGCCTCGTGAACATCAACAGGAGGTACCAGAGGTGAGCGGCGTGAAACACCTGTTCCGCCTCATTCCTTCGGGTTCCTATAATAGCGCCACATGGATACTGGTAGACAGGATGAACGGAGTCAAGGCAGCAGCCACGCTGGTGCTGATGCTGGTCGCGACGTCCACGCTTCTGCCCGTGTACTGCCAGCCCACGCTGACGGCCAGTCTGCCGAGCGTCTACGCGCGGCCCGGCGGCATGTACACGGTCAGAGGAAGGGCTAGCCCCGGGGCCCTAGTGGTCGTGGAGTTCACAGCGTCGAACGGGGACGCATTCTCCTACAACTTCACTGCCCCAGCGATGGGCTCGTACAGCTTGAACGTAACGTTACCCGGAGACTTGGCCCCCGACGTTTACACAGTCCAGATCAGGATAGGAGAAGACGTGGTCTCATCCTCGAGGGTTCTCGTCTCATCAATGAGTCAGAGGGAGAGGCTCCAGAACATGATCCTGAGCATAATCCGTACAAAGCAGGCCCTCGAGGCTTACACGGCGGAGCTTGAGGAAGAAGGCGAAGACGTACCCATGGCTGTGCTCAACGGCTACCGTGAGGCGCAGGAGGCCCTTCAAGAGGCTCGCAGATACTTCGAGGACGGCCAACACGAGGCGGCGCTGGCTCAGGCTCAGAGAGCCCAGACCATGTTCCAGAGAGCCTTCAAGGCGGTGATTGAGCCCCAGCCGCCCGTGTCAGACACCCAGCCGTCGCCTGAGATCCAGAGAGCCAGAGAAGCCCTCGGAAACCTCAGGAACTTGTCCAAGCGGCTGGCAGAGAACGGCTACAACACGACAGCTCTAGACGGAGCCTTAGACATCATAGAGAGCCGGATAGATGAGGCCGAGGAGAAGCACAGCAAAGGCGACTATGAAGGGAGTCAGATGGCGCTGAAGGCCGCCGTCGAGGCAATAAAAAGGGTTAGGGCGAGGATCGATCAGCTCTCTCAGCAGGTCAAGACGAGGCTGGCTTCAAGGTACAGAGAAAGCATGGAGAACCGGGTGGAGGAGATGCGTCAGACCCTGAACCAGTACCAGAACACCATCACCGATCAAGATAGAACCCAGGCCCTGGAATCATTGGCGTCGACAGATCAGAAGCTCCAGCGGCTCAAGGAGACGCTGCAGTCGGGACAGGTTGACATGGACGAGATCGAGGAACTCAGCGACGACATCGAGGCGGCGGTCTCCAAGATACAGGACGAGGGGACGAGGAACACCCTCAGCGACATGGATAGAGCGCGTATCTGGCTGGAGGCGTGGAGGAACAGAACGAGGACCACCTCGACGCTCAGTCCGTCGGTCAAGTACCAGCTTCGGAGCTACAGCAGCCTCCTCGACCAGTTGAGGCAGAGGCTGCAAAACAGCACCCAGACGCAGCTGGAACCAGGTTCAACGGACTCGACCACGTCTTCTGACGAGAACGCTACGGGCACCAAGGCCAGCACCAGGGACAAGAACGCGTTGACTCCGTAAGGAAAAATACTTGTTTGGATAACACAATATCTTTCTGAAACGCTTTGGTTGACTGTTGGCTTCCCTACGGAGAGACAGAGGTATACGTCTCCGTCGAAATGGACAACCTCGTCGAGATACTTGATCCCAGAATCGAACAGGAGCCCAGGCAGTCAGCGGAGGAGATTGCCCGGGCACTGGAAGAGCCGAGCGGCGCACCGACCCTTAACGATCAGGTGAAGCCGGACTGCAGGATAGCCATCGCGGTGGACGGCTCCATGACCCCGATCCTAGCCTCCCAAGCCGTGTCGTCGATAGTCAAACACCTCGTGGAGCTCATCGTCCCGCGGGACAGGATCACAATCGTAGTCGGTAACGGTGAGAGGGAGAGCGAGACCACGCGGCTAATCAACGCCATAAGGGAGTCGGACGGGCTGTCGCAGGTGAGGCTGGTGAACCACACCAAGGCCTCTTCTAATCTTGGCGACGTGGGCAGTACAGGCGGCGGGACAAGCGTCAAGGTCAACAAAGATTTCCTCGACGCCACGCTGAAGATAGCGGTGGGGGAGACAAGGCTTGACAGCCACGCCGGGTTCACGGGAGCGCAAAGCGCGATACTTCCAGGCATAGCCTCGCTTCAGACCATCCAGGAAACCCGGAAGCATTACTTCAAGGGCGGTGTCACACCCGGTATCATAGAGCTCAACCCCGTGAAGGAGGAGACCATCGCGGCCGCGAAGCTGGCGGGCGTGGACTTTGCACTCAACCTCGCCGTGGACCCGGGAGGCGGCTACATTGGTGCCTTCGCGGGCGGGCTCGAGGAGTCCTGGGGGAAGGCCGTCACCCAGCTCGGGGGCTCCTACGAGGTCAAGGCTGAGGGGAGCTCAGACGTCACGGTGATAAGCGCCGGCGGAGACCGGTTCGACTACAGTCTATACAAGACGGCGTGGGCTCTGGAGACGGCGGCCGGAGTAACGAAAAAGAACGGAACCATTGTGCTTCTCGGAGAATGCGGTGAGGGATTGGGAGCCGAGTCATTCACAAATCTGGCTAGAGTCATGGATCTCCCGGAGTTCGAGCGAAGGTACACCTATGGGGCGGATGGGCTGCACCTCATCAGGAGGGTCACCCGCAACAACAAGGTCATACTGGTCTCGGCTCTGCCACAGTACTTGGTGGAGCCGTTAGGCATGGAGGCGGCTAGAACCACCAACGAGGCGTATCAGCGGGCGTTGACTGGGCGCCGGGGCAGAGACACCTACGTGATCCCATATGGGTGCACAACGAAGATGATTCAATAGAGCCCTATAATCCGCCTAGAATGGCAGTAGCGCCACGAGAGTAAGCATCATTATTAGTAGGTAGAGGATGAAACCCAGCTTCCTCGACGCGCTGAGGGGGGACAGGTCGTCGAGGGGCTCGATGGACTCGGCGCCCTCCCTCATGAGGAAAAACGCCACCACTACCCCCATGATCATGTAACCCGAGATGACTAGGAGGAGCACGCCTGCTACGCTTATTATCTTGTGCGACTCGCGGCCGACGAGCGCCCGGATCATGTGCCCGCCGTCGAGCTGCCAAGCGGGGATGAGGTTGATGAAGGTAAGTATGCATCCCACCCAGGCGGCGAACGCGACGGGATGCATGATGAGGACGTACCCCTCCGGCGTCGGCTTAACCAGATCCGCGATGTACTCCAGCATGATCGGCAACGGGATCTGCTGGAACCTGACCTCGGCGAACCGCATCATGAGCTCTGTCACGGTGCCCTGAGGCACCACGAAGCTGAGCCGCATCCCTATCACCCCCATGACCACCGTCACCAGGAACCCCGTCAGCGGCCCCGCCATCCCGAGATCGAACAAGGCGTCCCTGTTCACCGGAGGCTCACGCTGGGTGATGACGGCGCCGAGGGTCCCACCCATCCCGGGTGGGGCCGGTATGAAGTAGGGCAGGCTGGCCTCGACACCTCGACGCATCGATATGTACTTGTGGCCGAGCTCGTGCAAGCCGAATATGGTTATGATCGCGAACGTGAACAGCAGCGCGTTAACGAAGACGGGGGTGCCCTTCATGAGCTCATCGGTGAGCACGGGGTTGCTGCTCCTGATGTAACCGTCGAGAAACACGGTGGCCACGGTCGCCACGAAGAGTATCAGGTTACGCCTGTAGTCCTCCACCCCGAACTCCTCCCTCTTCAGGATGGATACGTGGTAGCTGTCGACGATCCATCTAACCCGCGGAAGATAGCCGAGGGGCCTCAGCTCTTCCGCGAGCGCCTCGAAGGCGGGCTTCAACAGGCTCTGCCTGAACCCGGTGCCCCTAGGCTTCACTATGAACGTGGGCGTCGAGCGCTCCCAGTAGGCCTCCACGACGTCGAAGCATCTTCCGACTGCCTCGACGTACCGGGGATCCATCTCCCCCTGAACACTGGGTCCCTGGGCGTCCATTCAAATAGACTAGTACTGGGGTCCTAAAAACCATAGCTAACCCACAGATACGATCTCCTTAAAAGCATTAATGTTCACCTTCATGGGAATAAAATTTGAGCGATGCGGGCTTCAGGGTGAGAGGGTTCAGGCCCGAGGACATTGAGCGCGTGATTCAGATAAACGCGGCGTGTCTCCCCGAGAACTATAGCAGCTACTTCTACAGGGACCTACACAAGAGGTACCCTGAGACCTTTCTCGTCGCCGACATCGACGGCACGGTGCAGGGTTACATCATGTGCCGCATCGAGAGAGGCTGGTCGAAGATAGGCAGGCTCACCCCTGCGCGTCTCTGCCACATAGTCTCGGTCGCCGTGATGGAGGACTACCGGAGGAGGGGGATAGGCAGGGAGCTCATCGTACAGGCGATGCGCAAGGGCAGGGACGTTTATAACACGTCCGAGGGGTACCTCGAGGTACGGATAAGCAACGACGCAGCCATCGGCCTCTATGATGTGCTCGGGTTCAAGAAGGTGAAGAGGAACTACGGCTACTACATGGACGGCGAAGACGCGTGGGTCATGGCAGCCACCCTCGACAATATTTAGGAATCGTTATTTACCCCCCCGTCACAGCTTGTAGCGACGACAGATGGATATGATCGACATAGCGAGCATCGTCATCATCGTTTTCTCCCTCGGCGTCTTCTACTGGTTCGGACGATTCACGTACAGGTTGATCAAGCAGCACTACGACATCTACCCGCTGCTCTACGGCCTCGAGGAGGCCGAGAAAAAGAAGAAAAGCTGAACCATAGACACATGGTCTGGTTTCAAATCGATGCATTATATATTTAGGCTTCCACACCTTTACGGTAGCGACTATTATGAGGGGCAATTCACTGATCCCGTGGACAGAGGTGCATAGCTGGGCTTGCAGGGCCTGCGGCAACTGCTGCCTAGGGTACCGTGTTCCCCTCAAGATGGACGAGATGGTCAAGGTCAGCACGATCTACGGACCAAGCGTGCTTGAGTACGGTATGGGCAAGGCTTACCTCAAGAACCAGAGCAACGGCCGCTGCGTCTTCCAGAAGCCCCTCATGGATCGCTGGATATGCACTCTGCAGGGCACGAAGCCGACCGCCTGCAGGCTCTTCCCGTTCAGGATACACAACAAGCCGGTGTACAAGCGAGGCGACAACGCTGCGATAATCTTCAACGGGAAAAAATACCACCTGTACATGGACCCGGATTGTCGGGGGATCATCCCCGGGCAGCCCAGCGACCGATTCAGGAATCATGTTATACCAGAGATCATCAGCATAGGCATCGGGTTCCCGGTTAAACAGAGGTACACCACGTCGAAGAGCATCCACTGGCGGCCCATCTGAGAAAACTCTAATACCGTAAGGAATAGTTCTCAACGATTCGAAATGAGTGAACCGGTAACGGTGGCTGGGCTGACGGTGAGGCCCGGCGAGAAGGCTCGAAGCGTGTTAACCTTCCCCGATTTCTGGGCAGACGGGCAGTCGCTGGAGATACCCTTCATGGTGCTTCACGGGGAAAAGCCTGGGAAGACCCTCTACGTCCAGGTGGCGCAGCACGGCTCGGAGATAATGGGCCTGGACGCGTTGAGGCGGCTCATAAACGAGCTGGACCCCGGCAATATGCGGGGCACGTTGATCTACTGTCTCCCCAACCCCCTGGCCTTCAGGGAGAAATCGAGGACGACCATGTTCGACCCCAAGCCGGGTGGGATGAACCGGATATGGCCTGGAGACCCAGAAGGAAGCCTCACCGAGCGCATGGCGTACAAGATATGGACCGAGCTCGTGAGCCACGCAGACGAGGTGGTGGACCTGCACACAGCGAGCAGGTACTGCCCTGTATGGGTCTTCTACGAGGCCGACGGGGTCTCCGAGAAGGCCCCCAGCGAGACGGCCCGGCGCTCCGAGGAGATGGCGAGGCTATTCGGGGCACCCGTGCTATACGTGGAGACCGAAGCGTACGGCGGGCGGAGGACCCTGAGGGCGTCCTGCGTGGACAACGGAATCCCGGCGATTGTCCCTGAGCTCGGAGGCCACGCCCACTTCGACCCGGAGGCGGTGCAGATAGCTTACCGCGGCGTGAAGAACATCATGAAGGACCTGGGGATCGTCGACGGAGACGTCGAGCTACCTGAGAGACAGGTCAGGCTCAAGTGGAGAGCCGACCCCAAGGTCTACGTCGCTCACTGCGGTAAAGGAGGCGTCTTCATACCCACCGTGAGCCTCGGGGACACGGTGAAGGAAGGCGGGGAGGTTGGCTTCATCTACAGCCCCCGTACCTTCGAGACTCTGGAGAAGGCGAAGTCGCCCCAGACGGGGTACGTGTTCACGATTCGGGAGAACCCCGTGGTCCACCCGGGCGAGGGTCTCGTGAGCGTCCCAGAGATCATAGAGTGGCTGGAGAACTAGCTCTCCGGCATCAACTCCATCACATGGCCGTGACAGTACCTATCCAGAACGTGGCCAGTTGACATGGAGGATATGGCGGGTCACATGGATTTAGATCCGTCTAAACAGGCTTCTCCTGCTCAGGCTCCGGCGGCGCCATGCCGTGTCTGATGATGCGCGGGCCGATCAGAGACCCGAAGAGGGAGGATGCGATCACGATGGGGACGGCTAGGTCCATATAGATCCTTGAGTTCATGAAGGAGCCGCCAGACGTGTCCACAATCAGCGGCAGCTGCGATATTACGAGGGCGGTGAGGCCGTTGCTGAACACGAGCCTGGAGATGGCTGCCTCGCCGTCTGTCAGCTCGATGAACCCACCCACAACGTTGACGGAAAGGATTCTTATCAAGCCGATTGTGGCTGACAACGCGAGCCCTATGAGCAGGTACTCCGCCGATAGTTGCACCTCGAGGCCCACGAAGATGAATAGAAACGACTTCACGAGGAAGGTGATCTCCTCGTGGAAGGAGCGTAGCCGCCTGCGTTCCACCCTGACGTTCTCCCTGAGTTTGAACCTTCTGGCAAGCAACGGGTAGTTGGTCAACGTGACGCCGAAGGAGAGGGCGGCCACCGCTCCTGCCCCCGGCCCACCCACGTTCTCGCTGACGATGTATGAGAAGAAGAGCACGGCGACTGTCATTATGTAGTTGAACGGCCTGTTACGGATCAGGTCGAGCAGCTGGACCCACACGACGCCGGTACCGAAGCCGATGAGGACGGACACCGTGAAAACATAGACGATGTCCTTGACGGCCTCGTTGGGGGGTATGCCGGGCGTCTGGATGAACCTGAGGAGCGTCATGGCGGTCACGATGCTGAGGCTATCGGTGACGATGGACTCCAGCACAAGGAGCTTCCTAGCCTGCACGATCTCCTTCCATCCTCGCTGGATGCTCCCGATTATACCCAGGACCGTCGATGCGCTGGTGCCCGCCATCATGGCTCCGAAGAACAGAGCCTCGGAAAGCGTGAACACATATGGCACGGAGTAGTGCAGCAGGTAGCCTACCCCGAGGGTGGTTAGGGTGAAGGTGGTCAACCCAAGGTAGACAGACTTGATCATGGTCTCCTTGAAAGTCTTGAAATCAACGTTCAGGCCGGCCTCGAACATCAGCAGGTTCAAGGCCATGACGACGAGGAGCGGCGTCGCGGACCTGAAGGCCGCCGGGTTAAACAGATGCAGGACTGGCCCGAACACATACCCGAACACTATGAGCCAGACGGTGTCAGGGACCCCCGTGAACGTGTAGATTACGCCGCTGACGTATGCAAGGAACAGTGCCAGAGATATGAGGATCACGATAATGTTAGCGTCCAACAGAGCTCACACATTAAACGGATATGATTAACTGCCTGCTCGTTGGTTTAAACCCGACAGAGGGTCTTTAAAGGTTCTGGGGGAGGAACCATAATCCCCCTAACATTAACGATAAAATGACTAAATATAGATAAATATGCTTTGTGGACTATCGTCTAACCATTAGAACCCCCTCACCTTCTTCCCAACCTCTCCACACGCCGCTTCTCACAGGTTAACTCGTTTATTATACAGTGCGACCTTTCCGGCCAGCTCCAACGCGATGCAGCCCAGCCTCCTGCCCATGGCGCATTCCCCGAACAACCGCTTAAAGGTCGAGTAAACCGTTTCCACCGCCCACCGCCTACTATATCCCACAGTCTCAGCCCACGTCTCGTAGCCCAGCTTCCTTACAGTAATGATTAATACCCCTATTGCTGGGGGCCTTATTGAAAAATCAGTTAGATGCGTTCTCGGGTGGTGTATTATTGTCTGTGGTGAAACGGTTTCTGGCCAGTATAGCCGCACTCGCTATCGCAACTATTACTCCAAACGGTCTCAGGTAGGCGTATGGCTGAATCACATCGACCCTGAGTCGCAAAGTCTTATCGGTTTGGCTCTGCACCACCCTGATCTTGTTGTTGATTACCATAAAATTGCTTGTCCATCCCAGGTCGTTTATGATCGCGCCGTCAAAATCCTCGTCTATAAAGAACCTCTTATCCGGGTAGACCGTGGCCTCTTCATAGTTTTCCTCGATAAAGCTGTTCAACTGGTTCTTGTTAAAGATCCTAACCTCGATCAGTCTCGAATCACTCTCATGTTCACTGACCATAACACCTAGTACTCGGACCTTTGAGTAAGGGTGCCACCCCAGGTTTAAGACCTCGTAGCTTCCCGCTGTGACCGTAACCTCGTCGTCCAGCAGGACCGTTGACCCTGAGTATGATAATATGATTCCTATGATGCTAAAAAAAAGGAGAATAGAAACTGGTTTCATTGACATTATCTCAGTCCACCACTACCTTCATTGTGAAGTTCAGCTAAATATATTTTTTTTTCGGCGGCTTACTTCGACCTATAGGCACAAATCAGTATCCCCCCCAGCGTTACCACGCCGCCCATCAGAGCCATGTGGCTGGGCAGCTCGTTCAGAAACAGAAGAGCCAGTATGGAGGCGCCCACGGGCTCGCCGAGGAGACTCATGGAGACGAGTGGCGCAGAGACGTACCTCAGAGCCCAGTTATAGACCGTGTGGCCGAAGATCATGGGGACCAAGGCGATCGCGAAGAACAGGACGTACTCGTTCACGGCGTAGCCCGCTAGGGGGGTGCCGCTGAGCAGAGACATCAGCACCAGGACGATGGAGGCTGTGGCGTACACGGGCGTGACGTATGAGGTCAGGTCAAGGCTCCTCCTCACAACCCTCCCGCCGAGGATGTAGATGCCGAGCATCACGCCGCCTATCAAGGCCAGGAGGTCGCCGTAGAGGTTGAGCTCCCCTATGCCTGCGTCTCCCACCGCTATCATGGTGGTCCCGATGAAGGCGATGACTATGCCTGCAACCATTCTTCTGGTTACCCTCTCCTTGAGGAAGAAGTGGCTGACTATCGCCACGAATATGGGGTCGATGTGGACGAATATGACGCTGCTGGCGACGGTAGTGAAGCTGAGGCTGGTTATCCATGAGGCGAAGTGGATCGCCAGCACCACCCCTATGCCCATCAGACCGGCTACCCCTCTCACGCTCATCCTCCGCATCTTCCCCAGCCCGTCGAAGTAGACGAACAAAGGCAGCAGGAGGAGGGTCGAGAAAAGCATCCTGTATGTGGCTATTGCCAGGGGAGGCCCGTTGCTCATCCTGATCAGTATCGAGGCCGTCGAGACCGCCGTGATGCTTATGAGCAGCGCCAGGCTGGGCGGGAAACGGGGCCGATCCTCCATGGTCCGGGTTATGGTTAACTTATTATATAATATGATGAGGATGAAGGTCGAGGATAGAGGATGCCGGGCCGGATAACCATAGTCGAGTACGATCCCGAGTGGCCGCGTTTCTACGCGGAGGAAAAGGAGCTCATCCTGGACGCAGTCGGCGAGCACGTCAAATCCATAGAGCACTTCGGCAGCACCTCAGTGACTGGTCTTGGCGCAAAGCCGATAATCGACATAATCGCCGGGTTGGACAGCCAAGAGATCGCAGACCGCTGTCTCCCGGCGCTCGCGGCGATAGGGTACGACGACGTGACCCCCGAGCCCACGGATGACGACTGGTATTATTGTCTTGGGAAGGGGCCTCACAGCCCGGGGGTCCACCTGCACCTCATGAAGCATGGCAGCGCTTTCCGCATGAGACACATCCTGTTCAGGGACTATCTCAGGGCTCACCCGGAGACAGCTATAGAATACTACGAGTTGAAGAAAAGGCTCGCGGAGAAGTACGCTGACATGAGGGAAGTCTACACCGAGTCTAAGACCGAGTTCATTAACGGCGTCTTAGAGAAAGCGATGAACGAAAGTAGCTAGCCCTTCTGCGCTTTGAAGAGAAGGTCCACGTCCATCTCCAGAGCCGCGACGGGCATCTCTATTTCCCATCTCTCCAGCACATCGGGCTTCATCTCCCCAGCCCAGCAGAGAGGCTCTCCTCCCAGCACGGCGGTGAACCTTCTGCCCTCGATGAAGCAGTCCCATCCTCCCTCCACGACCTCCGCCTCCAGCTCCAGGTTCTCCAGCACGGTGTTCATCGTCGCCTTTATCTCGCTGAAGCTGGCGCTCGAGTGGCATAGCGTTATGGCTAGTCTACGCTTGGACCTGGCTCCCGTCTCTGTGGACGGGTCTATGACCACAACGTCGTCGACCTCGTAGAGGTTCTGGGGGTATGGGTGGTGCTTGTTGGTGCTCAGGACCTCCATGAGGCTCGGCAGCAGCCTGTTCC
>CAZQOX010000015.1:0-13533 GCA_964594895.1 uncultured Candidatus Bathyarchaeia archaeon | reverse complement strand
GGCATGTACCTCGACGAGGTCTACCGGGACCTCGGCGTCCCCCCGAGGGAGGTCTGGGGGCCCAGACGGATAGGCTCAGAGCTCTCGGGCTACTTCGCCTTGGACACCGTGGAAGGGGACGACGTCGAGGTCTGGACCAGGAGACTCTCCGGGTACATGGGCATGAGCGAGGACGACTACGTCATCACCGAGATCAGGACCCCCGCGGGGTTCCTGCGTCAGGTTCAGAGGTACACGGAGCACGGGGCCAGCCTCATGAACGTCGAGTACTTCCTGAAGGATCTAGACGACCTCAAGATCTATGAGCACATCCTCGGCGTGAGGAGCTACGGGTGGGACCAGAGCCGGTACGAGTGGGGGAAGGCACGCTACGGCGACGCGATACCCCTCCGGGCAAACCTCGAGAGGAGCCCCCTCATGTGGCTCATCGTGGGGATCATGGGGTTCAAGAAGACCGTCACCATGATCTGGAGGCACCCCCAGGAGATGAAAGAGTTCATGGAGGTCCTCGAAGCCGAGCACGTCAAACAGATCGAGGCGTACAGGGGCAAACCCGTCGCGGAGCTCAACTTCGGGGACAACATGCACCACGACCTCTGCCCCCCACCCTACTTCAGGGACTACGTCACCCCGTTCTACCGGCGGGTGATGCCCCGGATCCACGCCCAGGGCATGGTCGCGTCCTCCCACTTCGACGGCTACCTGAAGCAGCTCCTCCCCCTCGTGGGGGAGACCGGGCTCGACGGCCTCGAATGCGTCACCCCCGCCCCCCAGGGGGACGTCACCCTCGGGGAGATGAAGGAGGGGATGGGGAACATGTTCCTCAGGGACGGGATACCCGCCGTCTACATGTGCCCCTGGACCCCGGTGGAGACCCTGAAGAGCCACGTCCGGGAGCTGATGGAGACGTTTTACCCGAGGCTCATCCTCGGGATCTCGGACCTCCTTCCGGCGAACGGGGACGTGGAAAGGATCAGGCTCGTGAAAGAGATGGTCGATGAGTTCAACGTGGAGCTGTGAAAAATGGCAAACGAAGAGCTATTCAGCGAAATAAAGACCGCCCTGGTGGAGTTCGACGTAGATCTCCTGAAGGTGAAGACACAGGAAGCCCTCGATCGAGGCGTAATCGCCGAGGAGATCATCGGCGTCCTCTCGGAGGGGATGGACGTCGTGGGGGAGAGGTACCAGACAGGGGAGTACTTCGTCACGTCGCTCATCATCGCCGGGGAGACCATGAAGGAAGCCCTCGAGGTGCTGGAGCCCCACCTATGCGGCCGGGGAGCCGCCAAGCGGGGGAAGATCGTCATGGCGACGGTGGCCGGCGACATCCACGACATAGGGAAGAACATCTTCACGACCCTCATGGGCACCGCGGGCTTCGAGGTCATAGACCTGGGGGTCGACGTCCCCGCCGAGACCATCGTCGCGGCCGTCAGGGAGCACAGCCCCGACATCCTCGGGCTGTCGGCCCTGCTCACCACCAACCTGGAGCAGTTCCCGTTGATCGTCGAGACGCTGGAGAGAGAGGGGCTGAGGAGCAAGGTCAAGATCGTGGTCGGCGGCGCGACGGTGACGGATGAATTCGCTGAAGGCGCAGGGGTCGACGCGCTTGCAAAGTCTGCGGTCGAGGGCGTGAACATCTGCAAGGCATGGGTATGAGACGGGTATCTGAGGCTGGTAAGAGAGGGTTTCTTGATCCCCGAGAAGCTGGGTGAGGTCCATCTCCTGGGGCAAGTTATGGTTTAGCTGCCAGCCGACACCGTCGTTATCGACGAATCTTCCGTAGAGTGCACCCCGGAACTGTGGCCCCAACTCCATTATTACATGTAGTTTCATCTTTTTGACCTGGCTCCATACCGCCTCTATGTCTTCCCTAGATTCGAAGCCTAACACAACCTCAACAGGCCCCGCGTGTCTTTCTCCCACTCTGTCAGCAACGTATGCTTCGGTGCCAATGAAACCTAATACGCGTGCATGGTGGAGTCCTCGTAGTCAAGTCCTCAGGCAGACCCATGCTGACACCAACATTCTTGTCGAAGGGCATATGGTCGATGAGCGTCGCTCCGAATAGTTGGCTGTAGACTTCGGTTGTCTTCTATGCGTTTGGTACGCTAATGTGGGGAGTAATCTTCACATGTTACGCCTAGCCAGAGGAAGTATTTGCTTAATCAAAACGTCACCTACTGAATCTTTAATTCACGCCGTTATACTGGGATTTTGAGACAAACGGAGTGAGAAGAATTGAGCGAAAAAAAGAAGCTCCTCATAGTATGCTCTAAAGGAACACTCGACATGGCGTTTCCCCCATTCATGATGGCAACTTCTGCAGCCTCTATGGACTGGGATGTTCACCTATACTTTACTTTCTGGGGCATGGACATAATCACAAACAGTAAGTCATTGAAAATATCTCCAGTCGGAAACCCATCACTCGGCCTTCCCAACATTGTTGGGATGATCCCAGGTATGACGGCTGTCGCGACCTGGATGATGAAAAGGAAAATGAGGGAAAGCGGCATGCCGTCTTTGGAGTCTCTCATCGATATGGCTAAGAGAGCAGGCGTCAAGTTCCATGCGTGTTCTCCGACAATGAAACTATCGGGCATATCTAAGGAGGACCTTATTCCACAGTGTGATGATATTATCGGGGCAGCTACATTCATAGACTTAGCAGGAGACGACGCAGTGACCATATTCATATAAAAATGCGCATATGAAGCCCGCTCCTTTTTTTCTTAAGCATACATGCAAAATATATGAACATGATATTCTGATAGATGAGAGGAGGCCAATAATGAAAAAACAAACCCTCGAAATTGAGGTAACGCTTCAAATCCAGAAACCTGTGAACACAGTATTCGAAGCCATCGTCGACCCCGAAAAAATGTCGAACTATTTCATATCAGAAAGCAGCGGAAAAATGACAGAAGGCAAAAAAATAACATGGAAGTTCCCCGAGTTTGATGAAGAGTTTCCTATTTACGTCGAAAAAATAGAGCAAGATAAATACATCTCTTATCGCTGGGAGATAGACGGTGAAACGCTTCTAGTAGAGATGACACTAGACTCGGTCGAGGATGATGCGACTGTCGTGACAATTACAGAGAAAAGTAAGGATAATGATGAGGCAGGCATCAAATGGTTAATGAGAAACACAGCAGGATGGGCTAACTTCCTTGCTTGTCTTAAAGCATACCTCGAATATGGGGTCAATCTAAGAAAAGGTGCATTCGACTTCTTAAAAACGTCTTAACTGCGTGCACCCATATCATAATAGAGCCCTTGAAGGTTTACTTGAATAAATTATGGGTTAGGGTTTTGTGAAGAAAAGGGTGTTATGGGGATTTTGAGCCGTATTTTTCCCAGCTAACAATAGCGTCCAGGCTCTTTCTCTCCTTAGGCGCTGGTGTCTCATCAGGTACTCCCAGAGGTATTACTGCGATAACCTTGAAATTATCTGGGATGTCTAGCAGGCTCTTAACCATTTCTTCCCTACCTGTCTGCCCCATCCAACACGTTCCAAGACCTAGATTTGTTGCAGCCAATACGATGTGTTCGAACGCCATCCCGAGGTCGTTAATACACCAACCTGGAGAAGCTGCCTGATCTGCTAAACCAACGATCATAACCGGAGCTTCAGCTGCCCATTCTCGTTTAGCCAGTTTTTTAATGGTTTCCTTGTTCTCGACAACAATGAAATGCCACGGCTGTCTATGACCAGCCGAGGGTGCGACCCGGGCGGCCTCAAGTATCTGTAATATCTTTTCCCTTGGTACGGGGGTATCTTTGTATTTACGGATGCTTCTTCTCTTTTCTAATACTTCTTCGAACTTCAATATGCTCTCCTAGATGAGACGTTGCTAGGGATGATATAAAGAGAATCTTTACCAAACAAGCATACACACAAGCAGATCCAACATGAACCCCTCAGAAGCGAGGATAAAATATTCGATTAAAAAGAGGGAATGTTTCGGGAGATGTCTCCACTGGTGGTAGGGTTCGAACCCCACCTCTAGGCGAGAATTGCGGCAGGTGTAACCTGAACCCAATGAATTGTGGATGAAAGTATGGATTGGGTTGTTATTGTATTCTGATTTTGTCTCCTAGTTTGAACTCAGAAAATAGTACAACTTCAGAATGATCTTTAAAAAACTAGTATCTAAAGTGTAAGATGAAAGAACGTCAAATTCTAATTTTCTAATGAGGTAATTGACGGGCTAGAGGCAGTAAAATCAATAAACACTATACCTTCATCACACACAGCCATATGAGAAGGTTAAACCGGTCACAGGAAAAAACGCTTATAACCGGTAACCAGTTACAAGGGAAAAGCTGAGTCGTCGACCCGCAGCCCAAAGCCACCCCGGAAAAACGCTTATCGTAAGTAACCAACGATAAGGGAAAAGTCAACTCGTCGCCGCCCCGAAAAAACGCTTATAGTTACCAACTATAAGGGGGACGCCTAGACGCCGATCCACGGCGCCAGAAGGTACGCCGTCCCCCAACGATCAACTCCCGGCATCGAGACCTTAAATTAGCCGGACACACCACCATGATCACGTGAAACCATGGTTCAGCTAGCCGAGGTGACCTGGACAGACGCCGAGAAGCTGTTCAGCGAGACGGACACCGTCATCCTCCCCGTGGGAAGCACAGAGCAGCACGGCCCCCACAACCCCCTGGGCACCGACCACCTCATCGCCGCGGCCTTCAGCAAGGCCGTCGGCGACAGGACCGGCGTCCCCGTGCTCCCCGTCGTGCCAGTGGGCGTCTCGGAGCACCACAGGCAGTTCCCCGGCACCCTCTGGGTGCCCCCGGACGTCTTCAGAGACTACGTGCTCTCGGTGGCGCTTGCGGCCGCGAGCCACGGCGCCCGCAAGATACTGTTCTTCAACGGCCACGGCGGGAACACCGCGGCCCTCATGGAGGTGGCGGGCGCCCTCCGAAGGGACTACGACGTCTTCGCGGCCGTCCTCATGACGTTCCCGCCCGGCATCGACGGCCACGCGGGCGAGAAGGAGACCAGCATGAACCTCTACTACCACGGCCACCTCGTCAAGATGGAGAGGGCCGTCGACACCACCCAGGCCACCCACCTGGGGCCCCTGCCCATCACAGGCATCGGCAGCCTGGGGCCCATGCAGTTCCCCTGGGACACCGTCGACCTCACACCCACAGGCGTCCTCGGCGGCGCAGGCAAGAAGATAGTGTCCACCACGGCTTCCAAGAAGACCGGCGAGGAGATCATGAGGCCCTTCACGGAGGAGGTCGTCAGGCTGGTGGAGGCCATCAAGAGGGCCGACGCCGAAGACCTCCTCTGCAAGCCCCACAGGATGGACTGAGGCGCAGGCCCTGACCAGCACCCTCCCCAAGAGAACCCGGAGCCTGCTGCTGCTGGCCAACGTGCTGATGGTCGCCTTCATAGTGGCCGACATGTTCTACCTCACAGGCATATTCAAGCTGGAAGACAACAGGGCCTTCACGTTGGTGAACCTGATGGTCATGGGGGCGGGGCTCTGGTCCTTCAGGGTCAAGAGGGACCTGAGGGCGAGGCTGGCTGAGAGAAGAAGTCGGCCTGAGGAGCCGGAGCCCGAGGGAAAAGGGTGACCAGCCTCAAAGGGCCCACGGGGGATCAGTGGGGCTTCACCCACCGCGCTTGATCACCGCGGTTCTCCGGCTGTGCTACTCGGGTTTCTCGTCTTTAGACTTAGCCTTCTCGCCCTTTTCCTGCTCCTCCTCCAGCTCGTCTATCCGCTTGATCAGCTTCTTCACGTTTCTCTTGTTACGCAGCAGAGCCACGTACTGGTCCACCTCGAAAAAGTCGAAGAAGGGCCCGTAGATGCCCATGTAGAACTCGGCGAACATGCTGGTCAGGGGGCCCCCGCTCTCCAGAAGCATCCTGCCTATCAGGCCGAGGCCGCGCTTCACGAAGGCCTGGGCCAGCTTCTCTATGAGCTCTTCTTCCCTCTCTGGGGGCAGGTCCTGCCACTGCTGCCAGTCCGAGGACATAGAATAGTAGTATAAAAAAGGGTGGGTATTACTCTTCTGGTGTCAGCTTCTCCCGCAGCCCCGTCTTGTCCATCCAGACTATGAGGGCTAGGACGAGGATCATGCTTCCCAGAAGATACGGAGTCTTCCAGTCAGGTATGGTGTAGCTCTGCATGAAGCCAACGAACATCGAGAGCCTGCCCATGAAGGTCATGGCGAAGCTTGCGCCGAAGGCCATGTAGAGCAGGTACTCGCCGAACCTGGCGCTCATCCCCAGGGCCCCCTCCATCTCGACGGTGTAGAAGAAGAAGGTCAGCATGAAGATGACGCAGATGGCGATGGTCCAGTTGTATAATAGGGTCTGCGCCGAGCCCGTGAAGAGGGGCGCGATGACGCTAGATATCTGCTGTATGAATCCTGTGAATATGATGGTTCTCAGGCTGAGGCCCAGCTGGGCGCCCACCACCAAGGCTATGGGCAGCCTCGCCACGTAGCCGTACTTGGGGTGGATCCTGAAGAGTATCATGATCCCCAGTATCACGCTCAGTATGAGGACCCAGTCTCCGTTCATCATGTTGACGATGCCCGTCTGCCAGATGTAGAGCACGTTCCATACGATGGTTAAGCCGGTGGCGAACCCTATGTAGCTCTCCTCCGCCAGGGCGTAGAGCGGGTTGCTCTTACCGTACAGCGTTGAGAACATGCACATCGCCAGGAAGGCCCCGACGGCGACGACCGAGATGTCTAGAAATGCAACCATGCACTTATCCTCCTCTTGCCTCCGTCTGCGTCTTCCTTACGTAGCCCAGGTAGCCGATGTTGCCGATGATTATGAAGACGATGAGCATGTAGTGGCCGAACGTGAAGGCGTCCATGGAAGTCAGGCCGACGCCCGGGTGACCGATGAGGTACTCCAGCTCGGCTCCACCCTTCATGCTCTGGAGCAGCCCCTTGATGAGCCCCGAGTTGAGGTAGGGCTTCTCGGATGGGACGCTGACGCCGATGCAGTTGACGATCATGGTTGTCCCTCTGAGGGCGAAGTGGTTCTGCAGGTAGGTTGTGGATAGGCCGGTGGAGAAGTCGGATATGAAGTCCCAGTCCTGCCACGTGTGAACGTCGTCTAGGAATGTGCCCTGGATGGATCTGCCCAGGGAGTCCTGGGTGACGATGGCGTGGAAGTCCATGGCCATGCCGGCCACGGCCGGCTCGTTGGGCATCACGTAGCCCAGGATCACGTAGTCCCTGCCATACTGGTAGCCGTTGGCGTCCATCTCGCTCTTCACCTCCTTGATGATGAGGTCAGGTATGATGGTGGCCTCCACGTGGCCCACGGCGAAGCATATCTTGGCCTGGTGCTCCACCAGAACCCTCAGGGAAGCCACGATGCCGCTGTGTAGCTCGTTGAAGCCGCTGTACTCGGTGTTCAAGGTGAAGAACACCTTGTCACCGGGTTTAACAGTGTTTAGAACGTTGTAGTACTGCTGGGTGTCAGGGCTGACGCTGACGGCCATGCCTATGGGTCTGAGAAGAGGTATGATGACCACGAGGAACAGGACCAGGTAAACGTACCTCCTGTCGTACTCGGCCATCCACTTCAATATTCCGCCGTTACTTTTGGCCATTTTACTCTCTGCCTCCTGAACCAAGCACCGAGGGCTCCTTACCTAGGAGCACCCTGACGCCGAAGACGATGGCGCCAACCGTGACGCTGATGAGGAACATCGAGCCCACGGCTGTAACGAAGGTTGCCCCAAAGTAGACGCCTATCGGGTTGATGCCTGGGAACATGGCCCCCGTGAGGGGCGCCTGGTAGAGTATCACGATGAAGCCGACCAGCAGGAGCAGGAGCGCCTTTGTGTTCCTGGCCCTGAAGGCCCTAGCTGCGGTCGATGACATGTAGAAGGCCAGTATGCTGTAGTTAACCGAACTCAGAGGGTTGATGATCGAAAGCATGACCCACTCGTAGGGTCCAGAGTCTCTCCCGAACAGGGCGAAGACGAGCATCAGCGCGATGGAGATCAGCATGTAGGCCTTGAAGGGCCAGCCCTTGCTACGCTTGACGATGTAGTGCATGCCGCGTTGGTACTGAGACACAACGGCCAAGGCTACCGTGAAGGCCGTGACTATACTCGTGATGACGACGAGCTCTGATGAAGCCGCATCCAGCTGGGGTATGTCGATGAAGTAGGGTACAAACACCAGAAGGAAGGACAGTACGAGGACAACCAATTGTAGTTGCCTGTTCTTTAATATGTCTGCCATTCTTCTTCACCTCCTATGTGGCCAGCAGCCGAATTATCCAGTCGTTTCCGACCGAGTAGGCTGCGAGCCCGAGTATGATTAGCCCTAAGGCTAGCCACTTGAAGAGGTCCTGCACCTTGATGCTGGCCCTCTGGGCTGGGTCGTCAGAGAGGTAGGCGCCCGCCGCCGGGGCCTCCTCGCCGATGAGGATGTAGTCGCTGGCGCAGGCCAGTGCGGCCACGTTGCTGATGTAGCACCCCGAGGTGATGGTGATGGCCCCCACCGCGTTACTGGTCTCAGCGATGTTCATGGCCTCCGAGTAGTGGCTGCCCGTCATGATGACGGACCCAGGCCTGGTACGCTGCATGATACCAATGTAGCCGCCCGTGTAGGCATATTGCTGGCCGCTGAGGAAGGGTAGATCGTCAGGGTTGTAGCGCTCCTCCGCGCCCTCCAGCTTGTAGGCCGTCTGGACGATCTCCTCCGCCACCGGCCTCACTATGAGGGCTGCGTTGTCTCCCCCCGTGGGCACGATGAGGCGGGTCCCAGTCCGGGCCGTGAGCCGGGCCACGTGGCTGAGTATGGCGAGGCCGGCCAGGGTCCAGTAGTTGAAGGTGTCGATGCCGAAGCTGCAGATGACGGGCTTGCCCATCTCCGCGGAGCGGCCGACGGCCTCCTCTATGGCGTCGAGGCCTGGGATCCTGCGTATGTGTATGGTCTTGCCTGAGGTAATGTAGTAGTATACGAGAGCCGCCATTGCGATGTTGAGTATGAGTCCTAGGAATCTTCCGTTTATTACTCCGGGTACACTGAACAGAATATCTGCCACAGTTTTTCCCCGTTTCGTTAGTGCACCCACACTATATAATACTTGTTAGATAATAATATAAGTTACAAAAGAGTGTTGTATGTTCCACCTCGAAATGAATGAACAAGCTACATGACGAATCGAATCAATGAAAGGATCGTAGAAAAAGATGGAATAAAAACGCTTACCCGATTCATCGGCTCCCGGAAAAACGCTTATAATAGGTAACCAATTATAAGGGAAAAGCCGAGTCGCCGATCCACGGCCACTCTGCGCACCCGAAAAAACGCTTATAGTAAGTAACCAACTACAAGGGGGACGCCTAGACGCCGATGCACGGCGCCAGGTAGTAGACGAGCCTGCCCTGGGGTATCTCGAACTCCATCTTTATCGGCATATCCGTCGACAGCTCCAGGGTAGCCACCTCGCTGTTGGCCCCAGCCGCGCTGGCGATGTCGCTCAGGTAGCTCAGCGTGAAAGTGGCGCTGCTCGCCTCGTCCGCCTTCAGCTCCAGCAGGTCGTCGCTGTCCCGAGTCCACTCGCTGAAGCTGCTCCCCATGTCTCCCTCCGCGTTGATCTTGAACAGGTCGCCGTCCACCTCCACCCGGACATGCTCCGAGACGAGGCTCGCGTCCCTTATCGCCATCCTCAGCGCGTCCGTCGTCAGCCGGGCCTTCGCTTTGAAGAATATCTTCGGCTGAGGCACCTCCTCATCCAACGGCTCCAGTATGGGCATCTCGAACCGCCTGCTGTGGCCGCCCCTCTTGCAGTGGATCACCAGCCGCGCCTTCTCGGTGTTCAACACGATCCGCACCTGCTCGTCCCTGTCAACCCTGTCAAGGAACCTGAGGAACTCCTTGATGTTGATGCTCAGCTTGGGCTCCCCCTCGCACCCGTACGCGTCGAAGAAGGTGCCCGGCAGCTCGAAGTCCACCATGGCAACGTGGCTCGGGTCCATGGCCAGCAGCTTCAGCTGCGCCTCGTTCATGGTGAAAGTCCCCTCCTCCACGATGACGCTAAGCGCCTTCACCAGGCTCCTGAAGGGGTCGATCCGCGAAACCTCAACCTCAAACAACGTCAACCACTCAAATATACAGCGATGCTGCACTCTAGTTAGACCCGAGCCCATAAAAATACATTGATTAGCTGTAGTCACGCCACGTGTAACCGCACTTGGTGCACCTGAAGAACTGGGTCATGCTCTCGTCGATGCCCCGGGTCTGCACCATCCACCAGTACGCCTCGTCGTTCCCACACTTCTCGCACAACGCCTTCGTCTTGGGCATGGTCGAGAGCTCACGCTCCTTCTTGCCCACGACGATGATCTTGTCTTCCCCGTCGTTCTTCCTTGGGATGGTCCGCGTCTCCTCCAGAGGCTCCTCCCACCCACACTTGTGGCAGACGTAGCATCTCCTGGCGTTGTCGGCGACACAGAACGCCCCGCACTCCGGACAGAACTTCACCCGACGACCTCCGTCTTTTCCTACTCCGGAAGCTATTATTATTAAACCTTGTGTAGGTCCGGATCAGATAGCTCCTCCGCGACGAGGGACGCCACGCGGAGAGCCTCCGGGAAGCCCTCCACGGAGCACGTGTCGAGGACCCTCTCGGCGTCGCACCGCCCGAGCCCCATGGAGGTCACCGTGAGCCCACGCCACAGAAACATGTAACGTTCATCCAGCTCGCAGCCCGCACGCGTCAAGCCCAGAACCGGCTTACCTGTCCCGGACGCCAAGTCGTCCAGGCCTAGACTGGCTCCGGGGGGCAGCCGATCCATGTCCACGGCTATCACACGTATCTGGTTGAAGTGGGCGGAGCCCCTGATCATGCTCGCCGCGGCGCCGGTGACGTCCTGCGACGCGGAAGAACCGCATAAGACCCCGTCCACCCCCAGCCTCCCCCTGTAGACCACGCCCACACAGACGTATGAGCCGCCCCGAGGCTCGGCCGCCAAGCCGAGGACCCTGATCTCCTTCTTGACGTGACGGATGTGGACCAGCTTCAAGCAGCCACCACCAGCGGTGGATCAAAGATAGTTAGGAGACGGTCTCTGCTAAGCTTTTCTCGAACTCGGCGAGGAACTCGTCGAGCTTACCATCGGCCTTCGCCATGGCCTTCTTGATGGTGTCGAGGTGCCTCTCCCCCCTCCTCAGCCTGATGAACAGCTTGCTCCTGTCCATCAGGGGATGCGGCTTGCTGTAACCGGCCATCTCCACGTTTTTATCCTCGAGCAGGTTGTCCTGCAGCAGGTTCAGCAGCGTATGTCCCTCGCCGCTGAACTCCATCTCCAAGTACTTGCCTTCCTGCTTCACTATGTTTATCTTCACACCAGCTCCTCCTTTCCGTAGCTCCTGGCCGTCTTCCTCCGCTCCATCCTTCCGCAGTCGGGGCACGTCAGCCTCCCTCGGTCAAGCTCAAGGAGGCCCCCGCACCTGCTACAGTAGGCGTATACGACGCCGTACTCCGGGTCCGCGAGGCTCATCTGGTTCAGCCTGTTCTTGACGTTCACTATCCGTCCCTTGACCGTGTCGCCGTTCCGGAGGGCCATGTCGATGTTCTTCGTGTATTCGCGGCTGATGTCGCTTATGTGGATCACGCCGCTGTAGGTGGGGTGGATGTGTCTGCCGTCGAGCATGAATATGTCGACGCGGGCGTCTCTCCGGGCCACCGAGCCCACCTCGGCGACCGCCATCATCCCCTCCTCGGGGACGATTATCTCCGGCGTCCGCTTCTCGACGGCGACCGACCTGTTCGTCCCGTCGTGCCTCGTTACCCCTATCTCGGCTGACCTGACCTCTCCGTCACTCTGGTACGTGCCTTCGCCATCGTTGTACTCCTCAATAACGGCGATCCTCTCCCCGGGGAACACTTCTTTTTCTTCTATCTTGGGCTTCTTAGCCATCTCTGTTTCCTTCTTCTACGTGACTTGCCCCGGTTTTCTGCCCCGGGGAAACGTTATGGTTGAGCGTGACGCGATCCAGATGGATCGGGGCTTCTATGCATACAGTTTTTAATAAACCCAGCGGTCACCCCAGGTACCCGTCGCCCCAGATGTCCTCCCATCTACGGTCGCCGAGCACCACCTCAGCCTCCAGCACCGTGAGGATGGGCCTGTCCACGCCGCTCACGCCGTCGACGGCCACCCTGGGGCACGCCGTGTTGACGAATGCCTGCGCCTCGACGAAGTTGTTCAGGTGCTCCGCCCTGACCTCATCCAGGTATATGATCACCGCCTCGCAGCCCTTCGCGGCGAACCTGCTCCGAAGCGTCTCGGCGACCATGGTCGCCCGCTGCCCGGGCTTCGAGGAGACGAGCACTCCTATCCTCTCGGCGTCCCTGGCTGCTGCTATCTGGGCCGCACGCTTCTTAGCGAGCCGCATCAGGTCGTCCATCGTCATCATGCTCACCGCGGCGTTGAACGGGTTGGCGACGACCACCGGCTTACCGGTGCTCAGTATAAGCCCCTTGGGGTGGAACTCGCCTCCGCCGACGTATAGGTACGCCTCGACGTCGCCTGCCACCGCCTGGGCGTTACGGTAGTAGCAGCCCAGAACCTGGCCCGGGTAGGGCGCCCTCTCCGCCCCCTCGCCCACGTACACCGTGAAGCCTCTCCCCCGAAGCTCCTCCCTTATCTCGTCCACCATGTGAACGTGCTGCACCGTGGTGACGAGCCCTATCCGTCGCCATCGACGCAGGAGGGGGGCCGCCTCCTCCACCAGGGCCTCGGCGTCCAGATCGACCTCGGCGTGGACGTATAGGACAGGCACGTCGCCGTCCGCCGCCATGCGGCTGTGACCGTAGTGGACCACGAGGCCCACCGACAGCTCCCTCGCCTGGTTCACCGCCAGGTCGCAGGCCCCGTAGCATGAGTCCCCGCTGAGGAACACGTCGGCGCCTGTGCTGTCCTTCAGCGCCTTAACAATCTGGAACGCGAGGGGGCGCAGACCGTCAGGCAGCTGGAGCAGAACCCGGTCTGCCCCCCGCCTCCTGATCTCCTCCACGACCCTCTCGAGTTCTAGATGGTACAACTGTTTCACATGAACGTATGGTTGAAAGGTATTAAGATATGATACGCTGCTAGAGCTTCGACTCGATGATCTTCGTCTGGACCGGGAGCTTGGCGCCTGCACGCTTCAGGGCTTCCTTAGCGTGGCCGATGCCCCTCTCGTCGACCTCCGCGATGATGATGGGGCTCCTCCTCTTGATCCTCGCAGCCACGGCGGTGGGTTTCCCGTAGGCCTGCTTCATGCCCTCCTGGAAACGGTCGGCCTGAGCCACGTTGACCCTCTTATGCTCCCTTATTATCTGGTGGGGGAAGGTCACTATCTTGAGCATGAAGTTGTCCCTGCCCAGGTTGGTCTCCAGCACCCTGTTGGCCGCGATCCTGGCCGCCTCCAATGCGTTGTGGCGTATCTGTATGTCCCTGAGGTTGATGAGCTCCAGCCTGTGGCTGAACTCGCCGCTGGTGTTCCCCATGGTGAACTTGACGATCTTGC
>CAZQOX010000014.1:0-13671 GCA_964594895.1 uncultured Candidatus Bathyarchaeia archaeon | reverse complement strand
GCCAGCTCCATGTCTCTGTCGATGAGGGCGTCGATGCTCTCCTTGAACATTATGCTTGTGATGACGTAGAGGCGCTTTATCACGGTCTTCAACGGAAAGTTCTTGGGGTCTATGCTGCACTGGAGCAGTAGGTGTCTGTCACTCTCCTCGATTATGCCGATGCCGAGGAGCCTCTGCGTGACCTGCCTAATGCTCTCTATCTGTTCCCTCATGAGTCTTCTTGAGCTCTCTACCCTGAGGACGTTTCTTCCGAGGACGTAGTTTCCGACGATCACCCTCTCGAGCACCTTGGTGTTGTCGCAGTTGTCCACGTTCACCACGTATACGCTGGTGTCCTCAGCCTTGGTGGGCTTCGGTGTAATCCTGAGGGCGCCGTCGTTCTCCTCCGATAGGAACACCACGTCTCCCTTCTGGATCCCCGTCTTCTTCGCCCAGTTCATGGGGAGGGAGACGGAGAGGGTCGAGTAACCTACTTTCTGTACCTTTCTAGGCTCCAAGTTTCTCACCTGACGCGTAACCGCAGACGCCCAAAGGCTGTGTCTTAAAAAAGTTCGCTAGATGGCTTTTATTTTGAGCGTCTGTATATATGATCATTATTCGAAAATGGTGTGAATAGATAATATATAAAGGATTCTTTTCGTATTATCTCGATGTTAATGGGCGTTAAAATACTAGCTAAAAAATTAACCCTTCTCCCAGTAGCCCCGAGAACGGAGGCAAGTAGAGCTTAACGTATACCATGACTCCAAAGCAGATCAAAACCGTTAGAAGCACTGCGTAGTCTGAGCCTCTCATGTTAAGCTCGTATATGTTAGTCCTGTCCTCAGTGGCTCCGAAAGCCCTAGACTCCATGGCTTCCGCCAGTTCGAGGCTCCTGCGGATGGAGTTGATGATCAGGGGGAGCAGTATGGGTATGTAGTTTCTCACCCTAGTGATGAAGTTGCCCTTGTCGAGCTCCAAGCCTCTGGACCGCTGGGCGTCCATTATGGTCTGTGCCTCGTCGGCGAGGACTGGTACGAACCGTATGGCGGTTATGAAGGCGAAGTTGAACTCGTATGGTATCCTGGCCTTCTCTAGGGCTAGGCTCAGCTTGTCAGGCGACGTGGTCAGGAAAAAAACGGAGAACGAGGTGATGAGGGCTATGAACCGGACCGTGAGGGCGAGGCTGTACTCTACGAGCGCCCAGGTGAGCTGTCCGCCCCTGAAGTAGTAGAAGCTCAGCATGTTCGACGCGAATATGATGACAGCGATAACAGAGGCTCCTTTGACGCTTTTGTACCACTCGTGCATGACTTTCGCGGCGGCGATCAGAGGCAGCTGGACTAGAAAGATCACTATGAGCGGCACGAGCTCGAGGAACATGACCGATGCCGAGAAGGAGACGAGGGTCAATAGGAACTTTACCCGCGGATCCATGTTGTGGATGAAGGTGTCGCCTCTTGTGAATCTCAGGCTCTCGAGAAGGCTCAAGGCGTTTTTCCTCCAAAGTCTCTTATGAGGATGTCGAAAGCCTCGTCGACGTCTAGCACATCCTTAGGTAGTCCATAGTCGGAGAGTTTTCCGAAGAGCCGCGTTATCTCCGGCTGGGCGACGCTACATCTGCTGAGGGTCTTAGGGCAGGTCATTATCTTCTTCGCGGTGCCGTCATCTACTATGCGTCCGCCGGCCATGAGAACGATCCTTGGCTGACTCTCAGCCACGAACTCCACGTCGTGTGTGACTACGACTACGGTCTTGCCCTGCGACCGCAGATGGGTGAGGAAATGTCTGAGCCTCTCCTTCTGCCCGTAATCCTGGCCTATCGTCGGCTCATCCAGCACCAATATGTCTGGGTCCCAGGCAAGCACCGAGGCGAGGGCCACCCTTTTCCGCTCACCGCCGCTGAGAGTGAACGGGCTCCTGTGTCTGTACTCGGTGAGATCAAGGAGGTTCAACGCCCACGTCACCCGCTGCTCTATAACGGGCTCGTCGAATCCGAAGTTTCTGAGGGCGAAGCTTATCTCCTTCTCCACGGTCTCCTCGAATAGCTGGTCGTCCGGGTTCTGGAACACGAGCCCTATATTCCTAGCTAACTGGGCGACGCTCAGCGTCGATACGTTTACTGAGTCGACCACAACCTCGCCGCGGGAGGGCTTCAGCAGGCCGTTGAAGTGTTTCACGAGGGTCGTCTTCCCGGCGCCGTTCTCCCCCATTATCGCAACGTAGTCTCCGCGATAGATGGTCAAAGAAACGTCTCTGAGTGCCTCGACGCCGCCGGGGTAGCTGAAGCACACGTCCTTAACCTCGATCACTGGGTGGTGGTACTCGCCGGTGAACGTGGATAGGTCGTCGAGCCCTTCGGCTCCACTTAGTTTATGCTCTGGAAGCCTCGTCTTGAACTCGTCGTAGAACTGCTGGGCAGAGACCGGGAGCCTGCTGAAGTGAACCCCTCTGGAGCTGAGTCTCCTCGCGAGCTCGAAGACCCGGGGGGTGCCTACGCCCAGCAGGCGAGTCTGATCGTCAGCGAAAACCGTGGAGGGCTCGCCGTCCTGGACGACCCTGCCTTCATCAAACACGATCATCCTGTCAACGTACTTTGCGGCGAGATCCATCCTGTGTTCGATGAGTATGATGGTGATGCCCAGCTCTTTGTTAAGGCGATTCAGCACCGAAAAGATGTGCTCCGCGCCGACAGGGTCCAGGAAGGCGGTGGGCTCGTCCATGACGATGATCTCTGGGCGCATGACGAGCACGGAGGCGATGGTGAGCCTCTGTTTCTGGCCGCCGGAAAGCTCGTGGGTGGCCCGCTGCCGCAGTTGCTGGAGACCAGTGGACTCGACCGCCCACTCGATCTCCCTGTACATGTCTTCTTTGCCTACTCCCAGGTTCTCTAGGCCGAAGGCGATGTCCTTCTCCACGGTCAGGGCGAATATCTGGTTGTCCGGGTTCTGGAAGATGAGGCCGACGTGCTGCGCCAGCCTCATGATGGGGTTTTCCCTCGTGTCCAAACCGGCGATCTTCACGGACCCCTCCATGACGCCGCTGTAAAACTTGGGCACGAGGCCGTTCAGGCACCTGCAGAAGGTGGTCTTGCCACAGCCGCTGGGACCCGTCAGGAGTATGAACTCCCCAGGCTTCACTGTGAGGGAGATGTCCGTGAGGACGGGTTTCTCAGAGCGGGGGTATGTATATTTCAGGTCCTTGACTTCGATCAGTCCCAACTCTGCTGCCCTCACGAAACTGGGTTTCTGTATTGAACGCAGCCTGTGATATAATAGTTTAACCTATAACAAATTTTTTCATGGAAATAGATTAACCTTCGTAGTCTCGTCGATTTTACTAGGCCTCTAAAAATTGGGGAATGCTCCACGTGGAGCAGTTGACAAGGTTAAATGTGCTCTTCGAGGAGGGCGTCAATTTCATGGATCCTGTGAGGGTTCAGAGAGACTGTGCGCCCCTTTTTATGGGGAAGTAGAAGGCCTTCCTTGATCAGATCATTTATAGCCGTTTGGACCTTCCTCCCGTCCTTCTTGACCTGCTTCCCCAGCCAACCTACCAGGGCATCCACAGGGAGGTAATTGGCTCCCCAGCAGTCACGCCTCCGGAGCCTCCAGCACACCTCGGCTTCTATCTCCTCAGCGCTCATGTCACGGGGAGCCATAACGGTTCACTTGCTACACCTTTAAAGGTGACACATTCATATACCTTAGTACATATGGTTGGTACGGTACCTAGGATGTCCTCAATCTACAGTGAAGAGCACGGCTCAGTCTTCCTGAAGGTGTTCGGCGCCTCTCCACAGCTGAGGCTCCTAGACTTCTTCATCGATAACCCTAATCACGACTTCTCCCGGAAGGAGATCATGGAGGCCATAGGGATGGCCAAGCGTACTCTCTACGAGTACCTGCCCGTTCTTCTGGAGGAAGGCGCCGTCGAGGTTACCCGGAGAATCGGGAGAGCCGAGCTCTACGCGTTGAACAAAGAGTCCTTCATAGTTCAATGCTTCATCAGTGTGGAAAAGGAGCTCACCCGGCCCAGGGAGACCCCCTCAGAGGAGGCCGAGGAGCTCATAGCATCATAGCGTCCAATGGATCCATTACTCCACGTGAAGCAGTCATCCGGTCGGCTTCTTCAACCCCTCAGCCTTCTCATCGGCCTCTAAGAGCATCCTGAGGGCGGCCTTCATGCTTTCCAGCCCCGATTCCACATTCTCGAGCCTAGTTCTCTGCCGGAGCACCTGCTCAGCCACCTGTCGACCTCGCCGGGCCTTTCTCTAAACTGCTTGTATATCTCCTTCCCGAGCACCCTGTAGCCTTAAAAAGTACTGTATTCGTGTAAACAAAAGGAATGATTTAATCTATAATAATTATCTGGGGGTCTCAAGCCTGTTTAGCTCGTCTATGAGCAGCTTCTTGACGTAATCGATGAAGTCCTCTACGCTGCCCTCGCCGTTGTACCCGGCTGCTGTGGGGTGGCCGCTCCCCGAGCCGCCGAAACGTGGGGCGAGCGCCCCCACCATCTCCCCTAGGTGAACCCCCGTTAGCCGGTAAAACCGGTTCTTGGATCTGAAGCTTGCCCTCAGCATGCCCTTATCCTCCCCGGCGACGACCGCTACATCAGCCCCCAAAGACAGGAGGGCCCTCGCCCCGGAAGACTGGAAGGAGCCGAGGCGACTAAACGCCAGCACCCAGTCTCCGACGACTTTTATCTCCGCCCGCTGCCCTGCCCTCAGTCTCGCTATCCTCTCCGACTGCTTGGAGGGGACGCTTAACAGCTCCTTGATCCTTGAGACGTCCCCGACTTTTTCGAGGAGAGACGAAATGATCTGGAACGTCTCAGGTCCGCCCATGGAGAAGTGTCTGGTGTCGTACGCGATCCCGGCGAGCAGGGCTGTCGAGGTCATCTCCGAGGGTTTCATGTCGTAGTGCGTATACAGTCTGTAGACTACCTCGGAGGCCGAGGACGCGTCGGGATCCACCAAATACAGTGTTGACAGCTCATACATCTCGCTGTCCGGCAGATGATGGTCGATGAACACTATCCTTGCGTCCGTCTCCTTCAGCGGTGTCTCCCATCCGCCTAGCTGGTTCAGGCTACCGGTGTCGACCACTATGTAGGTGTCGGCTGCCTGAGCCGTCGTCTCGTGTAGCTCTATCCCCAGCGTCGACGCGAGACCCCTCGATAGGGCGCTGGCGTCGTCAGGGATCACGATGACTGGCTCTGAGCCCGTCAACGCTTTGACGAGTTCCTTCACGCCTTGGGCTGCCCCCAGCGCGTCTGGATCGGCGTTATGATGACAGAGAACTATGACTTTGCCGTCGATGACGCCGAGGAACCTGTCCATCTCTGACTTCAAAGCAGACACCGTCTCCTAGGAATAGTAAATGGTTGATCAAAGAACGTTAATAGTTATGTGTTAAGACGGAGTTATCCCCAGCTCCTTCTGAAGGGTATCCTGTAGGAGGGTTATCTTCTCCTTCGTCTTGTCCTCCTGCTTCTTTAGGACCTTTGCCCTCATCTCCAGGAACTCCTTTCGCTCCTTGAGCTCCTTCACCACTGTGTCCCTGTCCTTCTCCACGAGGACCGCTCCGACGCTCTTGTAGACCTTCGAGTCACCTTGAACCTCTTCCAGCACCTCCAGCGCCTTGTCTGACTCCATCATCTCCATCTCTATCCTCTGCTTCTGGAGGAGGAGCTGCTGCATCGTGTTCTGTAGCTGCTGTAGCCGCTGTATACGTTCCTGAACCTGGGGCGGAAGCTGAGCTATTCCAGACATATACACCGCAGATAAAACCATGTAGCCACGCTTTATACTTATCTAAAAAGTTGGGAAAAAGAGAGTTTTAGCGGGTGCGGGTCCAGTCTCTGCCAAGCGTCTCGCGGGCTATGACTATCTTCTGTATGTTCTGAGAGCCCTCTGCGCCAATGCAGTAGCTCATCACGCCCCTCATACCCATCTCCAGGGGGCATTCCTTGGTGTAGCCGTAGGCTCCGAACCAGTACATTACTCGCCTGAAGGTGTCAAGGGCGTGGTGAGGTGCGAGGTACTTGCACATTGAGATGTACTTAGACAACTCCAGAGCAGTGAAAGTGTCGTGCTGGTACTTCTGGTCCAGCATCCAGGCCGTCTTGTAGATAAGTTGCTTTATCGCCTCGCCGTGAGCGACCATGTCCGCCAAGTCGAACTGTATCCCCTGGTACTTGGCCAGTGGCTGGCCGAAGGCCACCCTTTCCTTTATGTAGTCCATGCCTACATCGAGGCATCGATCGGCTGCACCTACGCAGCTAGACGATACGAGGAGGCGAGCCGCGTCGAAGCCCTCCATCGTGAGGTAGAAGCCACGGTTGGTCTCCCCGAGCTGGTACTCCTTCGGCACCTTGACGCCTGTCATCTTGAATCCGCCTGTGCTTATGGCCATCCGCCCCATGTTATCGAAGCGCTTTGTGATCTCGACGCCCTCCTGGTTTATGGGCAGGAAGAACGCCGTCATGCCGCGGTGCCCCTTGGACCTGTCGTTGTATCCCGAGACGAAGTAGCCTCCGTCCATCTCGGCCGCCTCGGCGGTACCGCTGATGTAGCTCTTCTCGCCGTTCACGACCCAGCCGTCGCCGTCCGGCTTCAGCTCCGTCTTGAACCCTGCGACGTCGCTGCCTCCGCCAGGCTCGGTGACGCCAATCCCTATGAAGCTCTCGCCTCGCGCCGCCTTCTTAATGTAGTTCTCCTTGACAACGTCTGAAGCCAACCTGTTGACCACGTAGCCCCAGCTGGCCTGAACCAGGTAGAACACCGCGGACGCGACGGATATGTCGGCGTACCCCAGCTCCTCCGCGGCTATGGTAGCCGTGACCCAGTCAGCGGCTGAGCCGCCGTCCTCCTCGGGTATGGTCAGCAGCAGGAGACCCATGTCCCCCATGCCCTTGATAAAGCTCTTGGGTAGCTCGTGCTTCGTGTCGTTTTCCCTGACCTGCTCCAGGCTCAGGTTCTTCGACAGCCACTCTCTTAATGCCTCGCGGAACAGTTCCTGTTCCTCTGTGAACGAGAAATCGATCAAGTTTTCTCACCAGATAAATCTTTTTGAGTTAACCGCAGCGTATATAAGAGCTTCGTCATTGGGCTAGAAGGTGATCGACGGGAGCCAGACGGGTGTAGGCGGGTATCCTATATATCCACGGCGACTCGTTTTGCATGGGTTTACGGATGAAGATCCTCGTTCTAGGGATGGGGCTGATGGGTCCAACGATCGCGAAAGACTGCGCCATGGATCCCGCTGTCACCAAGGTAACTGGATGCGACATAGACGAAGGAAAGTTGCAGGAAGCCAAGAAGTACGTGGATAGCCCAAAGTTCGACGCAGCCGTTGTAAGCGTCACCGATCACGACGCCCTCGTTGAGATCATGAAGGGATATGACTTGGTCATCCACGGGACCGCCTCCAGATTCAGCCTGAACGCGTTGAAGGCCGCTATGGAGGCGAAGACTGACATAGTGGACCTAGCCGGCGGCGGGTACCCCCAAGAGGGGAGCATCTACGACGAGGTTGAGAAGGCGGGGATAACGGCGATGCCCGGATGCGGAGTCGACCCGGGGCTCATAGACATACTCTCCGGTCAAGCCATCCACATGCTGGACCAGGCCGACGAGGTGTTGTTCGCCTGCGGCGGGCTCCTGAAGAACCCTGAGCCTCCTCTCGACTACAAGATAGTGTTCGGCGGTACGAGGATGCCTGTTCGCCCCGGGAAGGTGCCCATGATCGTCGACGGAGAGCAGCTGGAGATGGACAGATACTCGGAGGTGGAGTCCATCTTCGTCGAGGGGCTTGAGCCCCTGGAGGCGTTCGTCGACGGCTACCCGTCCTCCCTACTAAAGCTATGTGTAGAGAAGGGAGTCCAGAACTTCAGGGGAAAGACGATCAGGTACTCAGGGTTCGTCGACAAGATCATGTTCCTGAACGACCTCGGCCTCATCGGCATAGAACCAGTGGACTACGCGGGAACCAAGGTCGTCCCCCGGGAGCTTTTCCACAAGATCATATATCCCTTGGTGAGGTTCAACACCGCCGAGGGAGACAGAGACCTGACGGTGCTGCTGGTGAGGGTCTCGGGTACGAAGGACGGTAAAGAGACGAACATCAGCTACGACATGGTTGACTTCTACGAAGAGGAGAGACAGATAACCTCGATGGCTAAGACCACAGGGTACACGGCAGCCATAATAGCCAGGATGCTCGGGCGAGGAGCAATCAAACAAAAGGGAATACAGTGGCCGGTACGCGTAATACGCGGCAAACTGTGTGATGAACTCCTCCGAAGCCTGAACGAGAGAGGTGTGATCGTCACCGAAACCGTCACAACGACGCGGACACTATAGGTTACCTGTTTCGACTATGCCTCACTATTAGAGGACACAGGAAGCCGTGAGTATATTATCAGAGACAGTATTGTCGGGACGTGGAAGACGCACACCTCGAACGTGGGGTCTAGAAACCTGTAGCTCGTCCTCTGCATGAGGCCTATGATGAGTGAGATAGCCGTCAGAACAATGACCGTCGTCCTCCACGACTCTTTCTCGCCGCACAAACCGTCAACCAGCCTCTCTACAAGGGGCCTAGGAGGTCTACTAGGGGAATGTCCTGGAACGTGCCTTCAGGAAGACTCCTCCTAACCGTCATGGGTAGAACCCGCTCGTTAAGCTCCACTATGGCGATGTCTATGGCGTCGTTGACACCTGGGGCGAGCTGGACGAGTATAGGTGCGCCCAAGGACAACTGTAACGCTCTGGCTCCTACTATTCTCGCCCTCTCGAAGCGCGTCAGCTTCGGAGGCCCGATCGTCACACTATCACTCAATTTGATCGCTTCAACATGATTCAGCGGGTTCAAGCTTGGTTCAAACACTGCCGTTCTTCTCGAGGCTCTCGTTGTCTTATTCATTTCTGGGTTTGGCAGTCAGTGAACGAGACAGATAAGCATCTCGAAGCTACTACCCAAACCAAGGAGACTAGATATAAACATTTTCTTGTTTTAAGGCTACCTTAATAAACCCGTTCAACTGGGAACCGGCAAATATAGATATAAGGATGGGAAACAGAGGTTTTCCGCGTTATTTCTCGGAAACGACCTCGTTCCTCATTAAGCCCAGTTTCTCGATACCTGACTCTATCACGTCCCCGACCTTGAGGAGCCCCAGTGGGTGCGAGGCGCCTACACCAGATGGAGTGCCCGTGGCGAAGACGTCTCCCACCTCCAACGTTATGCCGTCGCTCAAGGTGCTTATTATGGTCTTTATGTCGAAGATCATGTCGCTCGTGTTGGCCTTCTGACGCGTCTCGCCGTTAACCTTGCACCAGAGGCCTAGCTTCTGGGGGTCACCCACCTCGTCCGGGGTCACCAGGTATGGACCCATGGGGGCGAAGGTGTCCTGGCTCTTGCCCCTGTACCACTGGCTGTGCTGCCGCTGCAGCGTACGCGCGGAGATGTCCTGGAACACCGTGTAGCCTGCTACGTGGTCCAGCGCCTCGGCCTTGGGGATGTACTTGCCCTCCTTGCCGATGACGAAGGCGAGCTCCACCTCGTAGTCCAGCCTCTCCACGGCCCTGTTGTAGACGACGGGGTCGTAGGGGCCCGTGATGGAGGTCGGCGGCTTGGTGAAGAACACGGGGTGCGGCGGCAATGGTCTGTCGCTTCCCCCCTCCTTCACGTGCTCCGCGTAGTTCAGGCCCAAACAGACTATGTTCTTCCTGGTTCTCGGTATGGGTGCGGCGAGGCTGACTTCGCTGAGCTTCGTCAAGCCCCTGGGTTTCCCTGAGGCCAAGTTTTCCTCTGCCTCCTTCACCTCATCTCCAGCCTTCTTCATCCATTTCTCCCCCATGTCCAGCAGCCCCAGCATGGAGAGTTCTGACCCCAGCGCCTCGTTAATGTCTAGCATGTGGTCTCCCACGACGGCTCCGAGGCCGTATCCCTCCTTTGTCCTGTATGTGACTAGCTTCATGTCAGATACTGAGGCATGCATCAACTTTTAACACTATTCACGTTGGAAGGTAAACGAGATATCCTCTAACCACCTGATATGTGCCATGGAGGTCTATACGCATGAACGGGCTGAGCCGAGGCTTCTGGGGACACCGGTCCTGTTGGAGGACGATAAGGCCGTCGTTAAGCTCACGGCGACGGAGGAGATGGCCGTGGACGACAGGGGCCTCGTCCACGGGGGGTTCACCTTCGGATTAGCCGACTACGCCGCGATGCTCGCCGTCAACGACCCGCTCGTGGTGCTCGGTTCGGCCGACGTCAAGTTCACCGCGCCCGTGAAGGTCGGGGAGACGATGACGGCCACAGGCGTCGTCGAGGCTGTGGATGGTAGACGGCGCGGCGTCTCGGTAGAGGTCTCCGTCGGCGACATGGTGGTGCTCGAGGGCACCATGGCGTGCTACGTGCTTCACCGACACGTGTTTGACCAGTAGAATGTAAATACTGTCGCTGGTCTTCTTCGCTAAGCTTTTTATACGCTGAAGGATAAATGAGGAAGGTTCAGGTGATAACGTGCCTATAGTAATGGATCCATCAAAAGATGGCTTGGAGAAAGTCCTCAGAGACTACCAGATCGAGACCCTCCGAAGCGTGTGGAAACACAATGGAGAAGGCCTCACCTCACGAGAGGTTTACGAGGCTGTCAACGAGCAACTCGACGGCGGAAGGAGCGTGTCCCGCGCATCGATAATCAACTTCCTCAACGTCATGTGCGACGATGGTGTCTTGGATTTCGAGGAGGAGACCTGCAAGGGCGGCATGCGTAGAAGGTACAGGAAGGGGATGGACGAGACTGCGTTCAAGAAGTATGTGGCGTCCACTGTGCTCAGGAGCCTCATGAAGGACTTCCCCGAGCAGACCATGGAGGCAATAAAGTCCAGCCTCGACGCCGAGTCCATTAAGAGGCTCCACGATTAACTCCAAGCTTATTTAGTTTATTCACTTATTTTCTTAATACAAAGAATGAGGATAGTTGTCGACGTCAAGGCGGGCTCTAACAGGGACTCCGTCGAGTTGATCGAGGAGGGCCACTACATGGTCCACGTGAAGGCTCCTCCCCGCAAGGGTAAGGCTAACGCCGCGATATCGAAGCTGCTGAGGAGGCATCTGGGCCGTCCAGTGACGTTGGTCTCGGGGCACACCAGCAACAGGAAGATATTCGATGTCCAGGAGTAGTCGGGTTTCAATGCCGCGTTCTGCGTGTTTGATGTGACTCTTTTTAGTAGAGGTTATGAAGGGACTCAGGGCCGTTGAGATTATAAGGCGGACGGCCTGGACACCGAGGCGTATATCCTGGGGTGCGAAGGCGGGCTTATCCTGGTGGACGTCGGCTTCACGCCCCAATGCCTTGAGAGCATCCAGGCGGAGCTTGACGGGGTTGGGAGGGCTTGGGGGACGTCGAGATGATCGTGATCACACACGCCCACGTCGACCACATAGATAACCTGCCACAGGTGAGGGGCTCACAGACGCGGAGGTCGTGATAGGGGAGGGCGACGAGGGGGGGCTATTCGAGCGCACTGGCGTGAAGGCCGACGTGGTGCTGAGGCACGGCGACCTCATCGAGGCCTGCGCCTAGCCGAGATTAGAGATAACTTCTTTGACCACTTTCCCCGGCTCGACGCCCAGCTCCTTTGCCTTGCTAGTGGCCGCCTTTATCTCGGCGTCGAGTACGTCGCTGAAGGAGTTTACGCCGCTCACTATGGCCGCAGCCGCTCCGAGCCTCTCGGCTACCTCTAGGTTGAGGTACCCACACATGACGAACCCCTTTTCTCCCTTTATGAGGAGAAGCGGGGGTAACTCGGGTAGGGTGGACTTCATTCCCTGGAATGTCTTGCCGTCTATGACGAACTTGTCTATCTCGAACATGTCGATCAGGGATAGTGTCTCGTTTCTCGTACTAATCATCTTCGAAGTCTGTCGAGAAAAATGGTGACCTGCTACAGGTCAGATCTGAAAAAATTTTTACTCGTAGGTGAGGGGAAACGCGGTGTATATCTTTACGCCGAGGACGAGGTTCTCGATGGTTATGTGTTCGTTTGGTTGGTGGGCTTGGCCGGTGAGGCTTGTGCCGTAGCCGAGGCTGGGTATTCCGGCTATTCTGCTTGTGCTGATGCCGTCCGTGCCTCCTGTGAGTATCTTCATGTTGACTGGTTTGCCTGTTGTCTTGTGTATGACGTCTTTGAACTGTTTGGCGAAGCTGCTGTCGGGGGTCTCGCTGAACCCGGCGGTGTCTTCGGGCTTGAAGTCGCGGTGCTCCACCTCCAATCCTTTGATGCCTGACTCCTTGACCAGCTCCTTTATCCTCTGGGCTACTCTGAGCTGGTGGCTGCCCGGGGTGAGGCGTATGTCGAACTGGGCTTCGGCGTAGTCGGGGATGACGTTTGTCTTGACGCCTCCGTTGATGATGTTGCAGGTGACGCTGGGGGTGTAGTAGTTGTGGGCCATGAGCTTCTCCTGGCCGGGGGTGAGGTCCTGAGCAGCCTTGAAGAACTCGATGCTGTCCGTTATCGCGGGCTTTAGGTCGTCGGGGAAGTCCAGCGGGAAGTCGTTGATCTTCTCCACCCATGGGATGCCCGCGATGAGCTTCTTTATGGCGTTGTCGCCGAGATACGGCTGGCTGCCGTGGGCGGTCTGGCCCCTGGCTACGAGCTTGACTCCGGCGCCGCCCTTGCAGCCCAGGTCGATGCTGGGGGACTCTGGGCCTCCGCCGTTGCCGTCGCCGATTATGCATACGTCTGCCTTGAACCTGCCCGTCTCGGCTAGCCACCGGGCTCCCGCTCCTCCTCCTATCTCCTCGTCGGCTGTGAACCAGAACTCGACGGTGTTGGGGACGTCCTTCATCTCTTTGATGATGCGGGCCGAGACCATGGCTGCGGCGCAGGAGCCCTTCATGTCGCTGCTTCCGCGGCCCCAGACGCAGCCGTCTGCGATGGTGCCGCTGTACGGCGGGTAGGTCCAGTTCTCGGGCTTGCCCTCGGGAACCACGTCCAGGTGTCCGACCCATATCACCTTCTTCTTTCCCTTGCCCTTGATACGTGCGACGATGTTGGGCTTCTTGGGGTCGCTGGCGTGGACCTCGTTCTCGACGCCATGCTCGTCGAGGTACTTCTTGATGTACGCCACCGCCTCGTCGGTGTATCCGTCGGGGTGCGCGGAGTTGAACCTCACGAGGCCGGAGCAGAGCATAGCTACCTCGTTCTCAGCCTCTTCGGCTAACTTGGATATCTTGTCTAGATCCATGCTTAGTGGTGGGGCTTCAGGTAAGAAAAGAGTTAGGGTTCGGGTATGGATCGGCTCTCCATGAGGTCCCAGAGGCTCTGCATCGCCTTGGGGAGGAGCTCCTGTATGGGCAGGCTGTAGGGGCACCTGCTCTCGCACTCGCCGCAGTGGATGCAGGTCTCCAGCTTCTCCCTAGCCTCCTTGACGGAGTTGACGCGGCTCTCGGTCCACCCCATGCGCCTGAGCACCTGCGACTCGGTCCTGAGTATGGTGCTTATGGGTATGCCCTGGGGGCAGGGCTGGCAGTAGTTACAGCTGCGGCAGAACTGATCGCCCAGACTCTCTTTATCTCTCTCTATGAGCCTCCTCTCCTCGGCGGTGAGGGTGTGGTCGCCCATCCAGACGCTGATGTTCTCCTCGACCTCGGCGACGCTCATCATGCCAG
>CAZQOX010000013.1:0-14167 GCA_964594895.1 uncultured Candidatus Bathyarchaeia archaeon | reverse complement strand
ACCTTATGCCGATGGAACATGGCTAAAGTTCCTAACGTTGTCACACCCATACCTGGGCCAAAGTCCCAGATACTCATCGATCAGCGCAGCGAACTCGTGCCGCCGGGCGTCTACCTCGTGCAGCCTGTGAGCATAGCCGCCTCGAAGGGCTGTGTCGTCACGGACGTGGACGGCAACACGCTGCTGGACTTCACCTCAGGCATAGGCGTCACCAGCCTCGGGCACTGTGTCGACGAGGTCGTGCAGACCATCAGCGACCAAGCGGGCAAGCTCATCCATAGCTGCATACACGTCGCCAACTACGAGTCCTACATCGCCCTCGCCAAAAGGCTCACCGAGATCACCCCCGGCAGCTTCAAGAAGCGCGCCCTCATGCTCAACAGCGGCTCTGAGGCCGTCGAGAACGCCGTCAAGATCGTCCGCCAGAGCACGGGACGCAAGAACATACTGAGCTTCGAGAACAGCTTCCACGGCCGCACATACATGGCCTTGACGCTGACCGGCAAGTGGGATCCCTACAAGGTAGGGCTCGAACCCTTCGTCCCCGGCATCTACTTCACGCCGTTCCCATACTCGTACCGCTGCCCCTGGGGCACGGACGACAAGGAGGAGTGCGGCAAGGCGGCCATCCACCACATCGAGAAGAGCATCTTCAAGACCCAGGTGGACCCTGGCACAGTCGGCGCCGTCATCACGGAGCCGGTGCAGGGAGAGGGCGGCTTCATCGACCCGCCCAAGAACTTCCTGCCGATGCTCAAGGAGCTCTGCGAGGAGCACGGCATCATGCTAATCGACGACGAGGTGCAGACGGGCTTCGGCCGCACGGGAAAGATGTGGGCCGTCGAGCACTTCGGAGTCGAGCCCGACCTCATGACCATGGCGAAGGCGATAGCCAGCGGCCTCCCCCTCAGCGCGGTCGTCGCCAGGGACGAGTTGATGAAAGACATCTACCCGGGCAGCTTGGGAGGCACCTTCGGGGGAAACCCCATCGCATGCGCCACGGCCCTCAAGGTCATCGAGATCATCGAACGGGAGAAGATCGTGGAGAAGTCGGCGAAGCTGGGCAGGAAGCTCAGGAAGCGCCTCGACGAGTTCTACGGCAAGTACGAGCCCATAGGAGAAGTCCGTGGCCTCGGCCCCATGCTGGCCATGGAGTTCGTCAAGGACAGGAAATCCAAGAAGCCCGACCCCGAGACCAGCAGCGCCGTCATGAAGGAGTGCCTCAGGAACGGCCTCATGACGCTGAAGGCGGGGCTGTACAACAACGTCATACGGCTTCACCCGCCGCTCACCATCGAGGACGAGCACCTGGAGACCGGCCTAGGCATCCTAGAGGCGGCCATCAAGAAGCACTCCTAAACCTTTTTTCTACCCGTTTAACTAAGTGTCGATTAGTTGTCTATGAGGCTAGGATTTCACGTCTCCATACGGGGCGGCGTGGACAGGGCGGTTGACCGGGCCGACGAGATCGGCTGCACCACGTTCCAGGTATTCACCCAGAGCCCCCGGATGTGGCGGCGCAGGGAGCTTAGGGAGGAGAAGGTTAAGAGGTTCAAGGACCGGCTGCGGGAGACCGGCATAGACCCGGTGTTCAGCCACATGCCCTACCTCCCGAACCTCAGCACGCCCAACCCCGTGAACTACCGTAAGTCGGTGGACACGCTCATGGCTGAGATAAGGAAATGCAACCGGCTCGGGATAAGGTACCTTGTCACGCATCTCGGCAGCCACCTCGGCTCAGGGCCGGAGAGAGGCATAGAAAGGATCGTGGAGGCGCTGAACCGAGTCAACGCCGTCTTCGATGAGATACCCACCATACTGCTGGAGAACACGTCGGGGAAGACAAACGAGGTGGGCTCCACGTTCAGGGAGATTAGCCGGATCGTCGAGAGAGCCGAGTCCGACAGGGTGGGAGTCTGCCTGGACACGTGCCACGCCTACGCTAGGGGCTACAACATAGCGACGCGGCAAGGGCTATCCGAGGCGCTGGACGAGCTGGACAGCCACGCGGGGCTCGATAGGCTCCACCTCGTCCACCTGAACGACGCGAGGGACCCGCTCGGCTCCAGGCGGGACAGACACGAGCACATCGGCCTAGGATACATAGGCGAGGAAGGGTTCAGGGTGATACTGAACAGCGTGCTCAGGGAGGTCCCGATGGTTATGGAGACACCTATGGACGAGAGGAGGGCCGACGGGGATAACATGAGGAAGGTATGGGAGCTCGCCGGGCTAGAGGTGGACGAGTAACGTTGTCTGCTGGGTCTGAGGCTCGGGTTCGTTGAGGATTATCCAGAGGGCTGTGCCGCACATCTCCTGCAGCTCGTCGTGTGGGAGCAGTGGATACAGCTTCTTTCCCGTCTTGAGCACGGGGTCTATGGTCTCGATCCTCCGGTTCCTTTGTGCAGCCTCTAACTTGGACGCCCGTATGAGTTTAACGATTTCCGATCGCCGCCGGTTAACCATCATCATTGAGACTCAGACCACCAAAAAATATAATTTCGGTATATATAAGTATTACATCGTTTACCCCAAATTTATTTCTACACAGGTCAGTAAAAGTGGCTGTGCGGTTAGAAGTGGTTTTAAACGAGCGCCTAAAAACGCTTGTTTTCGACGTTGCAACGGTTTTACCTTTTTCCGTCCCCTTTGAGTAACACATCTATACTGGGTCAATCTTCGAATGGGTTCAAGATAATTTGTGTGTTACCCATACAAACATCTTGAGGGGCAAAATTAAAAAACAGGGCTCTATCCATAGTTTGCAGTCGTGCCCCGGTAGCTTAGCCTGGTTAAAGCGTTTGCTTGGTAAGCAAAAGATCGCGGGTCCAAATCCCGCCTGGGGCTCCACACCATAAGTATAAATGCCCCATTTCTTTTGAGCTACTGACTTCCTTGAAAAAAGGCGTGCGCATGCATTTTTAACTCAAGTTGGAAGCCCGGCGCTCCATCACTGGTTAATGACCGTCTTTACCTCGGGCTTCTCAGACGCTGTTATCGTGTTCCTCTTGATCATGTCCCTGATGCTCTGGATCGATTCACCTATCTCAGGCTTGAGTTCATCGTTCACGGAGTAGATGTATGTGGGGTCGAAGAGGAGGTCTTTCTCCTGGAGCCTCTCCCTGCACCCGTTACAGCGGTAAACCTTCTTCAGCTCGGTGAACCTCTCCCCGCAGATTCCTTCACAGACGTAGTGTCTCCTCTCCTTTTCGAAGACATCGCTGCCGCAGTTAGGGCAGTTGAACAGAGGGGTGACGTCGTCTGAGCCGCAGCTGGGGCACACCATCTTCATCCATATCTTCGTCTTGTGGAGCACCCTGTAATGGGTAAGTATGTTGAGCAGCTTCTGCATCCTGTCCCCGGACGCGACGCCGGGTATCAGGTCTGTGTTGTAGCCGTGGGTGGCGTGTACCGTGGGGGCGATGTGCCTCAGGTTACGGTTGTGAAGCGTCGACAGCAGACCATAGACCTGCTTGTTCCTGTACAGCTCGAACCTTCGTTCCCTGAACTTCTCGTTGGTTAGAAACTTCTCGCGGTACTCCTCGATGTGTCTCTCGGCCTGAACCGGCAGATCCCTTAGGCCCTGAGACGTTTTAACTGCGTAGTCGTCGGCGCCGGCTTCGACTACTTCGACGACCTTCTCCGCCTCTTCCTCGCCCGCGACCACGATTATGGGGGCAAACACGTCTATCGCCCTCAGCTCCTTCACGATCTCGGTTCCGGTGCCGTCGGGGAGTGTGTTATCGATGATGAGGAGATCGTATACCTGCTCTATCAGCTTCCTGTAGCAGGCGTCGGCGTCGGGCGCGTAGTCCACCGTGATTGCCTCGCTGTGCATCTGGAAGTATTTCTTGATGATCTTGGCGTCGTTCACGTTGTCATCCACTAGGAGTAATCTGTAGTCTCCCGCATCCATGACGCATGCACCTCCTTGAGCCGGCTGAGTCAACCTCTGGCACTGTGCTAAAAGAGATTGTGAATCTATAATATTGAACAAGAACCACGGCCCATAGAGGACCCTCTAAATACGACGGGCCACATGAAACACTGGATTTGAAGCCAAACGTCGACGCAGTGGTCTTCGACCTCGACGCCACGCTGATAAACCTCGGGGGTTTCGTCGATTGGAGGAGGGCCCACCAGGACATTGTGAGGACCTACGTAGAGCACGGGTGCGACGAGGAAAAAGTCGAAGCCTGTAGCGCCGGAGGCCTGTTCACCTTGCTCGAAGAGATGTACGGCCTCAACGCCGTGGCCTACGGGGAGGCAAGGGCGGAGGAGATACAGGAGGCAGCCTACGGCGTCCTCAGCGGCTACGAGGAGACTGGAAGCCTGCGGTGCACCAAGATGACTGGCTGCGTGGAAGCCCTAGAGTGGATTAGAGAGACAGGCATCCCCATGGGGATATGCACGAGCAACTCTCAGACATCAGCAGAGAAGATACTCAGAAAGGAAGGTTTAGCCCACTACTTCAAAGCTGTAGTAGGACGCTCGACGAGACACAGGATGAAGCCCCACCCAGACCAGCTTATCGAATGCTACAGGATCCTCGGAGTGAAACCCAGCAGAGGAGTGGTCGTAGGGGACAGCCATAAAGACGTCATCGCGGGTAAGGCCGTCGGTTCCTACACCATCGCGATACCAGTCTACTTCAGCAGAGTCGAGAAGATATTGGAGGCCGGAGTGGACAGGATCATCGACAGCCTGGCCGAACTGCCTGAGGCTTTGATGGATATCTAGCCGAGTACCATAATTCCCCCCATGTGAACGGCCCAGATGTACAGCGCCAACAGTATGACCAATGCGATCACTAGCCCCCTGAGAGCACGGTCATAGTCTATGGCGAACGCGCCGAGGCAGCCCACGAAGAATCCGTACAGGTGCATGTCGTGGGCGACCCCTGGCTCGGCGCTGACGAGGACGGCGGCGACTTCTACCAGCAAGAACAGGAGGCCCATGACTACCCCCGGAAGCGGCAGCAGAAGGGCCGTCGTGACCTTGAACGGCATCAACAGCAGCAGCACGGCTATCAACCCGAATATGGCCCCCGAGGCCCCGATCACTGGCACGTTTGACGTAGGGTCGGCGGCCGTGTGAACGAGGCCGGCGACGATCCCAGAAGCCAAGTACACGAGCCCGAACCTCAGCGAGCCCACGTCCCTCTCCACCTCCCTGCCCACGCCGTAGAGCACAAAGACGTTGGATACAAGATGTGCTAGGTTCGCGTGGATGAACATGTAGGTGACGAGGTTCAGGGGGCTAGCCACGCCGACTGTGGAAGGGATGAGGCCGTAAATGTAGACCAGTCTCAACACGAAGCCCTCGGACCCAAACAATGTGACCAGATACACGAGGACGCAGAGAGAGATCAGAGCATTCGTAATAAACGGTTTACCCTCTCCACTCTCTGCCATGAGCATTGAATACAGCGGCCCCCGTAAAAAACCAGCGCCATAAGTAACTCTTTTCTGATAGACCGTGTAGACTGTACAGGAACAACCAGAGGTGAGGAGGTTTGAGTCTACGGCCAATAGATAACCCAAAGATCATCGGACGCGGGACGTGGTACGACAAAGCGGCGGATGAGCTGGTGAAGCGGGAGAAGAAGCTAGGTCGCAGCTTGGGCCTCCTACGGACGGAGAGCGGGCTCGGCGCCAGCGGCTACCCCCACATCGGCAGCATGGCAGACGGGCTCAGGAACTACGCCTTAGCCCTCGCCCTGGGAAACATGGGGTACAACAGCGAGTACATCGCGTTCGCCGACGACAAGGACGGCCTCAGGAAGGTGCCAGGCGGGATGCCGGACGAGCTTGAGAAGTGGCTAGGGTACAGCGTCGCCACGATACCGGATATCTTCGGTGACTGCCATTTCAGCTTCGGGGAGCACATGAGCAGCCTCCTCAAGGAGGCGCTGGACATCACGGGCGTCAGGTATACGCCGATGTCCGCGTTCAACGTGTACAAGGAGGGTATCCTCAACGACGAGATCATGACGATTCTGGACAACCACGAGAATGTGGGCAGGGTCATCGAGCGGGTCTCGGGTCAGGAGAAGTACACGGAGGCGCTGCCCTACTTCGTGGTCTGCGAGAACTGCGGAAGAATATACACAACCTACGCCCACGACTATAACCCTGAGACCAAGACCATCAAGTACGAGTGCAGGGGCATGGAGGTGAAGGGCCAGTGGCTGGAGGGCTGTGGGCACAGGGGCGAGGTCAACGTTCTCAGCGGCAACGGTAAGCTCAGCTGGAAGGTGGAGTTCGCCGCCAGGTGGCACGCCCTCGACATCAGGTTCGAGGCGTACGGCAAGGACATCGCCGACTCGGTGCACGTGAACGACGCGATATGTAGAGAGATTTTCAGCTGGGAGCCGCCGATGCATGTCCAGTATGAGATGTTCGTGGATCGGGGCGGCCGCAAGATCAGCAAGTCTACCGGCAACGTGTTCACGCCGCAGGTCTGGTATAGGTACGGCAGCAAGGAGAGCCTGAACCTGCTCATATTCAAGCGGTTCGTGGGCACCAAGAGCGGCTCGGTGGACGACATACCGGTACACATGGACGAGCTGGACGACCTGGAGGATGTCTACTTCGGTAAGAGGAAGGTAAAGGACGAGCTTGAGCGTCACAAGCTCACCGGCCTCTACGAGTACGCCCACCTGCTGGACCCTCCGGAGGAGCCGCAGGTGCACGTGCCCTTCAACCTCATGATTAAGCTGGCTAGGTTCGCCCCGGAGGAGGCGGAGCACGACTTCATAAGGACCAAGCTAGACGAGTATGGGTACCTCAAGGAGACCGAGTACGGTCTAGAGGAACGCATCGAGCGATCTCTGAACTGGGTAAGGGACTTCGAGGAGGAGGAGACAGCCCACGTGGAGCTCACCGCCGAGGAAAGGAGAGCCGTCGAGGCTATAGTAGGTGGGCTGAAGACTGCGTCAAACGAGGAGGAGTACCAGGCTGTCGTGTTCAACGTCTCAAAGAGCACGGGGGTTAAGGCTGGGAAGCTGTTCCCGGTGCTGTACAGGATACTGTTGGGGAGGCCTCAGGGCCCCCGGTTCGGTCCATACGTAGGGCTCGTGGGCAAGGAGTCGGTGATAAAGGACCTAAACGACGCTCTGAAGCAGTAACCATACTACAAAATCAGAAGAAAAAAGGGTTTGACGAATCGAGACTACGCGTAGGGCTTTCCGGCTTTCCCCCACTCGTACTTCTCGACGTCCTGGATTACCACGGTGACGGCGTCGGGCCCACAGCCCACCGCCTCACACATGGCTTCCGTGAGGAGCCTGATGGTCTTCGCCTTCGTCTCCTTGTCTCTTCCCTTGAACCATTTTACCTCTATCAGCGGCATATCCGGTCAACCACTCTATAGCAGTATTCGATAAGAAGCCTTCGGGTGAGGCGGGCTCCAAACTCAAGATCCTCATCACTTCTCAGAGGGGCAAACATATCATCGCCCGCCCCTCATGAAATCGGGCTCCGAGACAATAAGGGTTCCCCATGGAAAGACATTAAACCCCATGCACGTGATAGATTCGCCATGGACCGACCCGACAAGACCATGTACTTCCTCAAAATCGCCCTCAGCGTCGCGGCCAGGAGCACCTGTCTCCGCCGCAAGTTCGGCGCAGTCATAGTCAAGGACAACACCATAGTGGGGACGGGGTACAACGGGAACGCCCGCGGCGTCGTGAACTGCCACGAGGTGGGCTGCATCAAGGACCTCATGGACGCCCCACAGGGCAAGGCATACGACTACTGCCCGGCGGTCCACGCCGAGGAGAACGCCATAATAAACAGCAACAGGGCAGACAGGATCGGCGCCACGCTGTATATAGCCGGCCTGGACAGGGAGGGCAAATACACCATGGCTGTCCCGTGCCAGAGGTGCCAGCGCAAGATCATCAACAGCCAGATAGCGGAAGTAGTCATACTGAAGGACGACGGCGCCCCCATGAGTATCGACGTGAAGGAATACGTCAAGGCCGACGGAGAGTGGTACAGGGAGATGCTCCGTGAAGCCCGGGAGAGGTAGCCTCGACAAATTTATAAACTGATTCAACTCAAAGCCTACCGATAATGTCCATAGAACTGAAGATCGGAGACCTTGAGAAGGAGATCCAGGCGCTCATAGATAAGATAGATTCGATAGAGGAGAAGCTCGAAGAGATAGGTGAGCGGCTCGACGAGATCGATGAAAAACTTGAGGAACATTAACAATAGATCTATTTTCTCTCACCCAAAGCTTAATTACTAGAATCGTTTGCCCCAAACAGAGGCATCGGGCATGGCTTTCGGGGAGCACACCTCAAAGCAGATAATCGGCGCCAAGTCGATGGAGCTGCAGGGAAGAAAGATAGTTCTATGTATCACGGGCAGCGTCGCCGCCATAAAGAGCACAGAGATCGCCAGGGAGCTCATGAGGCGGGGCGCCGACGTCTACGCCGTCATGACGCGTAGCGCGCAGCAGATAGTCCACCCCGACATGGTGGAGTGGGCCACGGGGAACCCCGTGGTGACCGAGCTCACAGGCAGGATCGAGCACGTCACCTACGCGGGTGAGCACGAGGAACGCGCCGACCTCATACTCGTGGCGCCCTCCACCGCGAACACCATAGGAAAAGTCGCTGCGGGCATAGACGACACACCCGTGACCACGACGCTGACCACCGGCATAGGGGCGGGTATACCCGTCATCATAGCACCGGCGATGCACGCCTCCATGTATAACCACCCCATCGTCTTGGAGAACATCGAGAAGCTGAAGACGATAGGCATCACTGTGTTGATGCCGCGGATGGAGGAGGGGAAAGCCAAGATCCCAAGCACCGACGAGATCGTGCAGGCTGTCGTAGACGAGCTCACCGTAAAGAAAGACCTGGTTGGAAAGCGTGTTCTGATAACCGCGGGGCCCACGAGGGCGTACCTGGACGCGTTCAGGTACATCACCAACCCCAGCTCGGGGAAGATGGGCGTAGCGCTGGCGAGCAACGCGCTGGCGCGGGGGGCCGCTGTCACACTCGTCTATGGGCCGGGTACCGCGAAGCCGCCGAGGGAAGCCGATGTGGTACATGTTCAGTCCACTGAGGAGATGCTTGAAGCCGTAAGACACGAGCTGGGCTCAAGGAGACACGACGCCGCCATCCTATCGGCGGCTGCGACCGACTACGGGCCCGCCGACAGGAAGATGGAGAAGACGCCATCTGGGAGAGGAGAGTGGGTTGTCGAGCTGAAGCCGCTTCCCAAGGTCGTGGAGAACGTGAAGAAGGTTGACCCCGGCATCTACCTCGTCGGGTTCAAGGCCGAGTACGATGTCTCGGAGGAGGAGCTCGTCAACCGGGCTTACGACCGGATGATGGGCGTCGGCATGGATCTGATAGTCGCTAACGATGTCTCAAAGGAGGGCGCGGGCTTCGGGACCGACACCAACGAGGTCTACATCGTGGACCCCGAGAGGCGTGTAGAGCACTTGAAGGCTAGCAAGTACGAGATAGCCGCCAAGATATTTGACAGAGTCAAAGAAAAAATGGTGTCTGGCTGACCCCTTTTTTAAATGTTTGAGACAAGACGCGGCGCGTCGTTGACGCACGGCGTCGTCTATATGCGTCTATAACTGTGTTTTTCAGGCGATAATCTGATAGATTTCTCTCAGATCATGAAAATAACTTTATAAAACCATGATGGATAGAAGAAACCATGAAAGCAGGTAAAACCTTACTGATGTTCATGTTGGCGTCGCTGATACTTCTCCAGACAGCGCTGCCAATGGTAATGGGAGCATACGAAGTCATAGAGTCTGAAACATGCTACGGCTACAGAACCGACACCCTGGCACCGAAGGGCATAGGAGACGCCTTCTTCACCCACAACGAGAAGGTCGGTTTCTGGGCGAAGATCAATGACCCGCCAACGGATCTAAGCATCAGGGTGATCTGGACAGACCCCGACGACAGGCAGTACGACTCCAACGCCGTTGAAGTCATTCCGCTAGAGGGCGAAGACTGGGGGATAGTGTTCAACTCTATATACATCTCCGGCACATCAGCCGAGAACAAGAAAGGCGTATGGACCGTGGAGCTGAGCATTGACGGCACTGTCGAGGCCACTGAACAGTTCCAGATACTGGACTACGACAGCATCGTGGCCGACTTCTCGATCCTGAGGGTCCAGCTCAACTCATTGCAGATGGGTTACGACACACTGCAGGCGCAGAACCAGGAGAACATTCAGAAGTACGCGGATCTGCAGGCAGACTACAACGATCTGCTGCAGAACCCACCGAACTCGGATGCGATGAATGATCTGCAGGACCAGTACGACGAGATGTACAGGGAGTACCTTCAGATCCAGGCCAACATGGGCACCACGAAGATGATGATGTACGGCGCGGTCGTCGTCGCCATCGCGAGCGTGGCGGTCGCCGTCTACTTCGGAGCCATCAAGCGCTCATAACCCTTTTTTTTCTCCATAACTCTATTATTTCATCTAACGGTCAGCGACCATGCTTACACACATAGAGCGGGTTACAAGGAATTCTTTAAACGGCAACCCTACCCAGATATCAAGTGACGCTACTTGGACTCGATGGCAAATCTAAGAGACAGGCTAACAAGAGTCGGGAGGCAGCTGTTCGCCGACGGCCTAACCTACGGTACCATGGGTAACATCAGCGCCAGGATGGAAGACCCGTCCATGTGTCTGATCAAGCCTTCAGGGTATCGTTTCTGCGACTTGGAGCCGGGGCACTTCATAGTGGTGGACATCGATACCAGGGAGGTCGTCGAAGGTGACGCCAAGCCCAGCACAGAGACACCTTTCCACACCCGGCTCTACCAGCAGAACCCGGAGGCTGGCGGTATAGTGCACATCCACCCAAAGTACTCGACCATACTGTCCATCGCCGGAAGGGAGATCGTGCCCATGGGCCTCGATCTGTATCAGGCTCCGGCCCTCGCGAAGGGCGTACCCTTGTCCAGGTTCGCGATCCCCGGCACGGAGGAGCTCGCCGACAGCCTGGTTGAGGCGATGAAGGACCACGTAGCGTGTCTAATGCCTCAGCACGGCGTCACGGCTATCGGGAGAACCATCGAGGAGGCCGCGGTGAACGCCAGGGTGGTAGAGGCTTTAGCAGAGCTACAGTACAACGTGATGCTCGTGGCTGAACCCGAGCCCCTGCCTGACTCAATGCTGGAGACGCTCGTGAAGACAGCCAAGGAGAGAGGGTTACTCGTCTAGGGTTCTGTCCTTCTTCGTCTTTGCGAGTCTATGGACTAGGGTCTCCCCTGCCTCGAAGTCTTCCAATGGCGCAAGCTCTATGAGCCCGGACTCCACCGCCGACATGAGGGCTTTCTCGCCGCGCTCAGTCCTCACGATCACCGTGGACCAGCCGTCGGGGCTCCCCACGTTGCCCACGGATATGTCGGCGAACTCCGACGTGAAGTCGTCGCAGATGTGGCAGCAAGGACGTATGAGCCCCTTGACTTTCCTGAGCCTAGCCTTGTGAACGACCTCGTCGCCTTGATAGGCGTAGAATCGGCCACTCTTTATCTCGAACTTGGTGACCTTGCCGGGGTCCACGCCGTTGGATTCCAGGTAGTCCATCAAGTCTCTGTAGTTGAAGGTCTCCATACAGAAGAGCCCGACCATGAGCCCCACGGAATCCGTGAACCTCTTGTTCCTGAACCTGCCTTTGGTGAGCCTGCTCAGCCCCCTCATCTGGCAGGCCGTGCCAACGACCGCGATGCTACCTAGCTTCTCCTCCTTCACCGCCTTTTTGACGCCGACGAGCGTAGGGCTCGACGTGTACTTGGTGCCCGCGCTCTCGATGACGGTCTCCACATCCTTAGCTATGACGGGGGCCGGCACCCACACCTTATCTTCCTCCAGCCCGGCGACGATGACCGCGTCGCCCCCGTCCTCGATGAACTGAGACAGCAGAGAAGTCACGACGCCCCCGTCCTGAGCCTTCTCGTGGATGTCCTCTCTCCTGGTCCTCGCGGCGTACACCGCCCTGTATATGCCTGTGAGCTGCTCATTCTCTTTCCTGGTGCGGCCGTGGATGGCCTCATCCATCTCGTCTACGCTGAAGGTTGTTCTGGGGCAGTTGGCGTAGCATAGACCACAGTCTATGCAGTCGCCTACGAGGCGTGGCAGTCCTTCCTCTAGCTCTATGACGTCTATGGGGCAGACGGCGACGCAAGTGCCGCACGAGACGCATATGTTCCTCTCGACAACGTCTTTGATCAGGTCGGTGAAGGTCTTCTTTTCTTTGGCCAATGGGAATCAATAGAAGAACATGATAGATGTTTAACAAGTTTTCTGGATAAAGGGGAGTACTTACTGAAATTATCGGAGATTCATGGTTTCTCAAAACTTTTTATAGTAAAAACATATTCTTTGTCAGGTCTTGAGGGTGTCAGTTATTTGAAGCTTGACGCTATATTCAGGCCGAAGTCAGTAGCCATCATAGGCGCCTCCAACACCCCCGGGAAGGTCGGGTACGTCTTGGCGAATAACCTGCTCAAGAGCGGATACAAGGGAAAGGTCTACCTGATCAACGTGCGGGGAGGCGAGATCATAGGCCACCAGTCCTACAAGTCCATACTGGATGTGCCCGGCGAAGTGGAACTAGCGGTCATAGCGATACCCTCACAGTATGTGATATCCACAGTCGAGCAGTGTGGAGAGAAAGGCGTAGAGGCGCTCATAGTCATCTCCGCAGGCTTCAAGGAGACCGGGCACGAAGGAGCCGAGCTGGAGAAGAGGCTCGTGGAGACTGTTAAAAGGTACGGGATGAGGCTGCAGGGGCCCAACTGCCTGGGCGCCGTAAACACCCACGTGCCCTACGATCTCAGCTTCGCGTCCACCCTACCCAAGAGGGGGAGCATCGGGTTCATAACCCAGAGCGGCGCATTGGGCACCGCCATCCTGGACTGGATCATCGCAGAGGAGATCGGGTTCGGCACCATCATCAGCCTAGGCAACAAGGCGGACCTCGACGAGGTAGACTTCATAGAGGCCATGGCCGAGGACCCTGAAATAAAGGTGATTCTGCTGTACCTGGAGAGCATCGAGAGGGGCCGTAAGTTCCTTGAGGTCGTCGAGAGGGTGGTCAAGAAGAAGCCCGTCATGGTGGTGAAGGGCGGCATCAGCAGCGCCGGCGCCAGGGCGGCGGGCAGTCACACGGGTGCCCTGGTCGGGAGCTTCCTCGCCTATCAGAAGGCGTTCGACAAGGCGGGAGTCATACTCACGGAGAGCATGGAGGATCTGTTCAACTACGCCGTGGCTTTCACCCAGCAAAGTCTGCCAGAGGAAGAAGGCATAGCCATAGTCACAAACGCCGGCGGCCCCGGTATTCTGTCCACCGACCTGGTGGAGAAGCTGGGCCTTAAGATGGCCTCTCTCTCAGAGGAGACGGTGAAGAAGCTGAAGGAGAACCTACCAGACGCGGCCGCCACCGGGAACCCTATAGACATCCTCGGAGACGCCCTGCCTGACAGATACGCCGTCGCCGTCGAGTGCGCCTATCAGGACACTAGCGTCCACGCCCTGGTGGTCCTGTTGACGCCTCAGGCAATGACTGACGCCCTGACGACGGCTAAACACGTCGTCGATCTATCTAAGAAGTACCCGGACAAGCCTGTGATATCGGTGTTCATGGGCGGAGACTGGGTGGCCGAGGCGGCTGAGCACCTCAAGGACAACGGCGTTCCCTGTTATAACTTCCCCGAGAAAGGGATCAAGACTCTGGACGCTCTCTACCAGTACTCGCGCCACCTCAAGCTTCCAGAGCTGAAGCCCCCAGAGTACGAGGACATCGACAGGGGGGCCGTGCGGAGGATATACGACGGCGTGAGGGAGGACGGCAGATATGTGCTTTTCCCTCACGAAGCCGTGGCGGTGGTGCAGGCCTACGGCGTGAACGCGCCGCCTAGCAAGCTCGCCACATCCGCAGAGGAGGCCGTGGAGTTCGCCGAGGAGATAGGGTACCCGGTGGTGATGAAGATCGTCTCACCGGACATAATGCACAAGACGGACATCGGCGGCGTCGAGCTTAACCTCAACAACGCCAACATGATTAGGATCGCCTTCGAGGAGATCATGCGGAAGTGCAGGAAGGCCCAGCCCCTCGCCAAGATATACGGCATAACGGTGGACAAGATGGT
>CAZQOX010000012.1:0-15188 GCA_964594895.1 uncultured Candidatus Bathyarchaeia archaeon | reverse complement strand
AACTCGTTCAAAGTATAACCACCCTTCCTAGCAGACAGAGGTATTACCAGATACTTACCCCGCTCCAACCGCTCAACCAGACCATCAGCCTCCATGCGGGACAAAATCACCCTGAGGCTCCCCCTCTCAACATCAAACACCTTCTCAGCCTCATCGATAGTGAAAACCTTCTTTCTCGCCAACTCAGAAGGGGTTCTTCTCAACGTAATGCACCATAATTAACAATTCTGTTAACTATGGTGTATTCTAGTGGGAAGATTAATAAATGATTCTGAAAAACGAGACACATCGGTTAAGTGATGGGTTTAAAAAATTAAACGATGCACACCTATGAAATTTCTCAGTCAAATACACCATAATTAACAATACTGTTAACTTTGGTGTAATGAAATAAGAAGAGATTGGGTGCAGATCTTGTCTATCGCATCGTTTATGACAAGCTTTGGCTCCAAGTATTGTCTGATGACTTAGACGTGGTACTCTGCTTCTTGTCACGGTACTGCGTCGCCTTCACGGGCCCCAGCCTCAGGACCGCCGCCGGCGCCCCGCTGTCCCCGATCAAAGGCCCCTTCAAGCCGGTGTGCGTGGACATCAACGCGTAGTCGGTGAACACTCTGCTGGATGGGTACCCGGGAAGCGTGAACTCGCCCCCAGTAGCGCCCGCCTTCGCGATCCCGGCGTGCACCAGGTCCCTGACGTAGGTGTTGGTGATAAACCTGCCCCACAGCGACGGGTGCATGGCCATCGCATAGACATCCATGGTGCGCACCGGGTTCCAGCGGTGCTTGACCTAGACAAGCAGGGGCTCCGTGAGCGCGTCCTCTTCCTCCAGGATCTTCCTTGTCCAGCGGTCGTACCACTGGCGCTCCACCTCTCGTTTCAGGTACCGCTGGATCGAGCCGACGGTGCCCTGGACGTAGGCCTCCAGCTCCGCATACGCCGTCGCCCTGTTCTCTATGGGCTTCCCGAGGAGGAACCTTGATGTGCCGAAGTTCGCGGTGACCGCCTGCTCCAACCTGTCCAGCAGCCCGTTGAGGCCGTCGATGTCCGGCGTCATGTCCACCACGGTGGCCTCGACGCTCTCGTTCACCGCGATGCTCTTACCGGCCCGCGCCACCTCGACGAGGCCAACAACGATCCAGGAGAATGATCAGAGGAGAATGTTGACTGATCTCATTAAAGGTCTGATAATCGGCTTCGGCCTGGGGTTCTTCATAGGCTCAATACTCGGCTACAGAATAGGGCAATACCGAGAAGAATGACTTTTAAGAATCTATAAATCTTAAAAATGTGGGGATGGGCTTGTCTGACGCATCACCCCTCAGGCATTGTATCACCCATCCCCACCCGCTCAACAGCCCTACAAATTGACGTAAGTGTTTTACATCAAGCTAACCATAATCATGCCGTGTCCGACATCAACTATAACATAGAGCCCGTCGACAAGAAGCCAAAGAAGAAAGGCTTACAGCGCGGAGCCCGTTACAAGTACGACCCCATAATCGAAGCCTTCCTGGAGTCCGAGCACAGCCTCGTAAGAGTCGAGGGGACCAGCAGGGAGGCATACTACCTCTCCGCACAGCTGAAGAGGGTCCTGGATCGAAGAGACGTAAACAACGTCGCCGTCTCGGTGAGAAACAGAGAAGTCTACCTGGAGAAAACATGATCATACATGCAGTGGATCAGTAATCGAAATTCTTTAAATAAAAAATAAAAGTTAAATGAGTGTTTAAAAATGCCCCTCAAACTCTACACCGGAAAAGACGACCTGGAGATGTTCTTCAAGGACTGGCAGGTGGAGGCCCTGCGTTACCTCTGGACCGAACAGCCCAGCGGCGCCAACAGCAGAGCGGTCTGGATGAACGTCAACCACAGCCTCCAGGGCAGCATCAGCAGAGCCAGCATAATTAACCACCTCAACGCCATGTTAGACGACTAATTACTAACGACACTCTCCTAGATGGGCTTTCATAATTTATCAATGAGAGAGTAAAACTAGGTAACATTGCATAGCTTGTCTAGAGAAATGCCTCGAAAACACATTTGTTAGTTTTATATCAATATTTCTCATAGTATCGTTATAATTTCACTGTTATGGTATAATCGGGTTTCATCCGTATTTCAATGGTATTTTAAATAAAGTTTCTTATCATTAAAACTAAAAAAAGTCATGGATTTTATAATAAGACATCTAAATAGTCTATGTAATAACCAACGAATAGAGCTTTATCCTCAGAAAATAATGAAAGATCGCACCCACTGTAACACGGTGGATGCAACACAGAGTGTGAGAAAAGTGTTGGAAAAAAGAAAAATAGCTACGCTAGTTGTCATTGCGCTAACAATTCTAAGCATTGGCTTAATGAAATCTACTGCAAAGCAAGACACTCAGAAAGCTAAGGCAGTGGCAGTCGGAACCTTCGACCTATAAGATATTCAAAATCCAGAGAACTGGAATCGGCTTGAACATAAAGGCTACATCATAATAAAACCCGAGTCAAGGTTACCAGATGTTATAACCGTAAAAAGGGGGCAGGAAATCCAAGTTGACTTCATTGTTAAATTCGTTTCATTTGATGAACAAGAAAAAACAGCGATGATAGATATAGCACCAAAAGCCGACGTGGGTTTAAAGGTCGAAAGAGTAATGGAGGACGGTAGCATCGTCGCGCTGAACGACTACATAACCTATTCAGTCTCCTCTTCATCTCGACTTGAATCAAACAAGGAACTCGTTGTCACGGCTACGATTCTGTTCCCTGAGACTCTAAAGCCATTTAAAATACCGCTCAATGCCGTTGGAATCGACTCGGTGTATCCTTTTGTTGACAAAACGGAGGTATGGATAGATGTCCAGTAGAAGACACTTCCTGATTGCGTTAGCAGTCATCACAATAACTTCTGTACCAATGGCCTTATGCAGTAAACAATTCTATATGGGAGCCTATTTTGACGATACTGCTGATACCACGAAAAAAGTGATCTTCAATTGCAACTACCAAGATACAGATCCCGATGATATACCGGCAGGAGGAAACCTCATCGGAGTTCTTTCAGTCAATGGGGGTGATGATACTACACCTGGGAAATACAACTACCAGAACCCGTTCTTCCTTTACCAAAATGGGTCCGTATTCTTCATTCCTCAATACTGGAAAATAGATGTAATGCAAGACCATACTCAATGCTATGCTGGAGATCATGATTACATTTACTTCTATGGAAGAACCAATTTCAAAACAGCGACGAATAAAATCGAATACAAGGCATACATATACCCCAATGAATGGTCTGTTGATCACGACACGCCAGTAATAAAGACCTGGGATCACCCAGCTCCAGCGGAAGACGATAACTTCATAGTAGGAGACCAAGAGTATCAAGATCAACATTTCTACAGCTGTCAAGTGGGAGTAGAGGCAAAATTATTCATCGGTGAGGCAGTGAAGCTTAGGTGCTCCCAGTTTGGTTACAAGGATGGAGCCAACTGGAAGTACATGCCAGCAAGATCGAGACAAGGGTATACATCATTCATTACTTACAATGGGACCCATTACGGAAGGGTTGGCGGCTTAACATACTTAGGTATGAACATAGATTCATCATCCACATCCAACGACATTGTCACCTGGGAATGGAATGGTACGACTCTCGATAACGATGTATCACTTTGGAGCGGCAGCGGAAACGTGGTGAAGAATGTCGACGTCCCCTTCAACTAACCCCTTTTTTTAAAAAAACAATGCATATATAGATGAAGTTTTATATAAAAGGAAAGCTATGAATCAGAACCAAAAACTTGCGCTATCGGCCTCTATCATCCTGGTTGTAATAATAAGCGTCCGCGTCTATCTCGCCGAAAGGGATGAGATAGATCTTTCCCTCTACGACATCAGGCTGACTAACCCAGACGATCTAGACACGGAAGACTACGCGTTGGATGCGTACGACGCCGTCCGAATAGCACTGAAAGAAGTAAAAGATGAGCCAATCGAGTTCATCGAAGTATACCCTATAGAACGAATCTCATTCGATCATACTACGTTACAGGGCGAGTTCTGGATCGTGCACGTATATCATGACCCTCTGGAGGTAACGAACGGTTCTATTACAGGTCTATCTATCGACCAGACAGGCACGATATTACATAAAAACCGTGTCATATGGGCTACCAGTGGATAGAACACCACAGCCCGTGATCACCCTGTGCTATCGTCAAAATCCATAGTGCATTTTCATATTTCTCCTAGGTACCGGTACATACGTTTCATTTAAATGGGGTTAAAACTATCTCTGAGCGGTGCTGGGCTTGCCCCGGGTGTGGGTGCGAGAGGACGTATACCGGAGGCTAGAGAAAGAAGCCGAGATAGAGGGGTTGACTATCAGTGAGTTTGTTGAGCGTCTCGTTCTAAGGCATCGTAGAGAAACCTCGTCACGTAGCCGGAGAAGCTAGTTATCCCCTGCTTGAGAAGCTCTTCCTTGTTCTCCGTGTACTGTTGCATGAGTTCGTCGTAGATCTCTTCGCGCACCGTGATGGATCTAAATCCCTTTCGAGGCATGTCATGTTTAGTACGGTACAAATAGTTTAAGTATTTTATGTTTACTGCACAGAAGATTACTTGATACTTTAATGTACTTCTATTTGTTATTCTTATAACTCCTTTTTTAGAATATTTACCCCGATTTACGGTACCATATCATTAATAAATATTGAATGTACCGTACATCATGGAACAATGCCGAGGGATGGCTACTCAACAGTGACAATACCCGTCCAAGTACACCATAGATTACACGAGACAGCCCAAAACGAGTACCGAAGCATGCCTAAACAGATAGAACACATGCTCAACAAGCTATACCCCAAACCAAGCAACCTAAAACAGGTAAAATGTAAATCATGCGGTCACTCCATCGCGGACCCAAATGGACACGCGGTATCCAAGTTCTGCGTTAACTGTGGAGCTGCTTTACTCAGGCCGGGGGGGATGACATCATAGATAAATCGCCATTTAGGTCATCCCTAAAAATAGAACCCGATAGAAAATCGCTGCCCATAACGCGCCTATTCGAGCTACATGGAGAGAAAGTCACCAAGAAATCAAACTTGGTGAAAGCGGTTGAAGCCCTCCAAAAAATTGACGACGGCTTCACCGCCTCACACCTATCCTCTATGGTAGGGATGCCATCTTCCAAAGGCTACCACATTATTAAACGGCTCTTGGCCATCAAAATCGTTGAGACTCTTCCTAAGGTTGAGCGACCTCCGGACTGGGGCGATTATAGTCTCAAAATGAGGAAGAAGTTCTACAAAGAACACGGCCTACAGTATAGAGGCAGGGAACCTCAACGCTACAGGTACTGCCCGCTGAAGGCGTTGGCTCTCCTTCGTGATCAGATTCAGACAGAAATAGAGACCATCGATAAACAGGCAACCGACAAGATCAACGCCCTTCTCAAGGAGTACGAAGAAATCGAGAACGTTCTAACGAGGCGGGCAAAGGAGACTCATGTATCGCATACGTTCGAGAGGAGCGCTCTTCCATGAGCAGCAGACCCCTCGCGGTTGTGAAACCATCACGCAGAGACCCATGGAGGAGGCTCAAGGAAAAGGCCGGGGTCACCCTGAAGAGCATGGCCAGGAGGAAGCCAACGTGAGCATCATCAGGGGGATCCGAAGGCTTCTCGGCGGGGTGAACGCACCTAAGGCCAAGCACCGTTACCCAGTTAGTTCATCGTCTGACACATACTACGCGGGACTTAACCAAGACTACAGGTGGTTCAGGCAGGACGAACTGGTGCGGAAATGCGTAGTCACCAACGCCTACTACGCGACGCTGCACGGCTTCACCACCGTGACCAAGGCGGAGGACCCAGAGAAGCACGGCTACGTGAAGGATAGAGTCGATGAAGTCAACAAGGCGGTGAACCTGGATCTGGTGCTCTTCACAGCCCAGGTAAAACGAAGCGTCTACGGAAAAGCTGGATTCGAGATAGTCACAGATAACGAGGGGCTGCCCTCAAAGCTCCTGAGCTTGGAAAGCGACAAGCTCAAGCCAGACCTAGACGAGGACTGGGATCTCACAGGATATACATACCGGGGGAAAAAGGGGTTCTACGGTCCTGAAGAGGTACTCTACTTCGCGAACATGGAGCTGGAGGCCGACCGCTTAGGGCTAAGCGACTTAGAGCCCCTCAGATCCGTCTGCATAGCGCGCCACGAGATCCTTAGAGAGAACTTCCCCGAGATAGCCAAGAGCCTCTGGGCGCCCTACGTGATACTGAAAGCCGACACCAGCGGGCTACCCATCGAAGAAGCCGAAAAGGTCGTAGAGAATTTAGCGGATGTGGCCCGCGCTGGGAAGAGCATAGCCATCAACGAGAGCGTGGAGGCCACGGTGGTTCAACACACCCCAGACATTAAGGGTCTGAACGAGCTGCTGGGGAAGCTTGAAGAGGCAATCGTGGCAGGCTTCGGGACCCCCAGGTTCCTACTCGGTAGGCCCATAGAGAACAGGGCCACGGCGTACGCTGAGCTGGAGGCCTACGTCGAGGGCCCGGTGAACAGCATCCAGAGGTACCTGAAGCGTGAGATCGAGCGCCAATGGTATGACAGGCTTACCAAGCTCATCACAGGAGGAGACGAGGTCAGGGTCAAGCATCAGTGGAACCCGGTCAGAGTCTACGACATCTACCAGTTGGCAGACGCAGTGTCCAAGCTCTGGGGAAGCCACGGCACGGGCCCGATAGGAGGCGACTCGGAGAAGGTTTGGGAGCTAATGGGCTGGGACCCCAGCGAGTTGGAGGAAGAGAGCAAATGAAAAAACACCGGTTCTTTGCGGCGGTTCACAGCATCGAGACAGGGGAAGAGGAGAACCTAGCCACCTTCTACATCATGAACACCACGGTCAACCTGAACGGATGGGGAGTGAGCGACAAGGCCCTCGAGGAGGCGCTACCCACCATCCTGAGGAAACCCATAGGCTGCGGCCCCGACTACAGGATCGACGCCCACTACCCCGACCCCATCGGCGTCGGGAGGTTCGTCAGATCCGAAAAGCCAGACGGCTACGCCATGGGGACCGCTGAGATAACAGACCAGAAGGTATGGGAACATCTGGTCTCGGGCGAATGGGGACCCATCTCGGTTGTCATCCACAGCTACAGAGAGACCTGCAGCAAGTGTCTACAAGACCTAACCCACGAAGAAGACCCGTTCAAACACGACTGCATAGCAAACGGCGAGGCATACCTGCTCATCGAGAGCTTCGTCTTCGAGAGAGCAGACTTCATCGACTACCCCGCGGTCCCCCAGGCAGGGCTCATCAACGTGGCGGCTGCCGAGACCCAGGTGCCCTTGGAGCTCTTGGCGCGGTTCTATGAGACCCAGAGCCATCAAGCCTCAGCAGTCTCTTGGGAAGAGACCCCAACGGCCCCCGTGGACAGATCTTGGGATGTGGACGCAGCGGAGGCAGGGGTCAGAAGCTGGGCAGGGGGCCCAGATAAGGAGAACGTCGACTGGGCCAAGTACCGCACGGCCTTCGCCTGGTACGACAGAGAAGACTCCGAGAACTTCGACGGCTACAAGCTGCTCCACCATGACGCCATAGACGGGAGGCTACACGTCGTGTGGAGCGGGGTCGTGGCCGCTATGCAGGCCCTTCTCGGGGCTAGGGACGGCGTGGCTATCCCCCGTGACGACCGGAGGCCAGTATACAACCACCTTGTGAAGGAGTACGGGGTCTTCGACAAGGAGCCTCCCGAGTATCATGAATCACAGTCCAAACAGGACCCGGCCCAGGGACCGGGAGCCCAAACGGGCTCGAATCCCGAGGAAAAAGAGAGGAAAAACCAATTGGAAAACGAGCTACAGCAACGAGTCACAGAACTAGAGCAGCAACTCAAGGACGAGAGAAAGGCAAGGGAGAACGTCGAGAACCAACTCACAGAGATACAGGCGAGAGAGCACGCCGAACTCGTCGAGGAGACCCTTGAGGCACGCATCGAAGCCGGCCTCGTCGAGGACGTAGAGCAGGAACGCGAACGCCTCACAGCCAAGACGGAGGAGGGCCTCCACGAGCTCATACAGGACTCTCTCAAGGTCGCGGCCAAACAGAAGCTGAGAGAGGCAACGCCGAAGGCCAAGTACATGGGGCCCAGCAGCGAGCTCAAGACCATCATCGAGAACACGAGGCAGCGCCTCTTCGGAAGGAGGAATGAGTGATGGCGGCGGGAAGCATCCTCAAGGAGCAGCTCCTCGTCATAGAGGAGTACACCGTCAAGGTAGACGAGGACATCGAGAAAGGCGAGATAGTCTACAACGACGGCAACGGCATCCTAGCAGCACCGAACACGGCCGTAGGCCCCTTCATGATGGCCATGAAGAGTCATGACTACAGCGAGGAAACCACCCACAAGATAACCTGCGTTCAGATGGGCTGCGTCGAGGCCCAGAAGGTCTCCGCCAGCGGCGGAGGCAAGAAGGGACAGGCGGTCATGATCAGCGCCACCGCGGGCGAGGTCACCCTCTTCGTGAAGGGCGACGCACCCGCCAGCTACGCGGAGGCAGACGTGCAGACCGCCCTCGACACCAACATCGGAATAGTCGGCACGTTGGCCGAGGACGCGGAGGACGCGGACACCACGGCCAAGATCTGGCTGGGGGTGAAGTGATGAGGATCTGGAGATCATCCGTCACCAGCGAGTACTACAAGCAGCCGTCACCCAGCGTCTACGAGGCCCAGGCAATCACACCCATGGACATCTCAAGCATAGAGGCCATAACCATCCTAGACGAGATACTGGGCCGAGCGCGACCCCAGTACAAGCTCAGAGGCATCTGCAGGCCCATCAGGATGGACAGCCTCACCGCCCGCATAGACGTCGCCACGGCACTCACAGGCCAGGAGAAGGTCCCGGCTCTGGTCGAGGCAGAGATAGCGGCGGAGAGCTACACAGCCGTCGACTTCGAGCTATGGAAGAACGTGGTCCACGTCGTCATCAGCGACGAGGCAGCCAAGAAGGCGGCCCACGACCTCCTCAACCTCCACGTGGACGACGCGGCGAGAGACATCTCACGCATGGAGAACAAGCAGATCGCCGAGGCCGCGGAGGCGTGCACCGAGAAGGTGAGCGGTACCCCGTACAGCGACTGGGGCGCCATGACGACGCCACCCAACAGCGACACCAACCCCTTCGAGGCGATAAGGGCGAGCATCGAGTACATCGAAGGCAAAGGTTACGAGCCCAACTTCATGGGGCTACACCCCAGCATATGGGGGAAGTTCGTCACCAACACCTATGTCAGAGACCTGGTGCACGCCGGGATCGCTACCCTAGGGAGAGATGGAGGACAGTTCAGCCTCCCAGGATACCCGACGATCACGGTCAATACGGACTACCACCTCGTACAGACGCCAACAGCAAGCAAGGGACCACTCATAGGCGACAGCAGGGCGCCGGCTCTCGTACTCGGGGAAGGACCCATCGAGGCCGCCCAGTACCGCGACGAGAAAGCGGGCTACGACGCATACATCATACGCCAGTACCTTGAGCCTAAGCTAGTCGTGGACGACGCTATAGACAAGATATGCACGTAGGCGCCGACAGGGGAGGCGCCCTACATGGTAATCCAGAGAACGAGTTCCCCGCCCCGTTTTGAGGGGCGACACACCCCTGCAACCAAGGTGAGAAGATGAAAAAGGTCAAGTTCGGAGGTCTGAGGCCAAAAGGAACCCTCAACCCGCGCCGGCTCTGGAGACCCGGAGAGACAGTCGAGGTCGAGGACGACGAAGCCGAGGCTCTACTGCGAGACCCGGAATTCCAGCAGGTCAAGACAGGGACTCGGAGACGTCGAACCAAGAGCAGCAAGGCCAAGGGAAAAGGTGAGTAAACAGGAATGACCTACTGCACAGCCTCGGACGTCCGGCGGATCATACACACAAGCCTCACGGACTCGGACATCGCTTCCATCGTCGAAACGAGTGACGCCCAGATCGACAAACGGCTTGGGGCGCAGAGCTCGTCGGATAAGGTCGTCAAGAAACTGAGCATGCTTCTCACGGCCAAGACCATCAAGGCTCGGCAGCCGCGGAGCATGGCCGCTGGCGAGTACCGGGAGGACTCGGGAAACATCCTCGAGGTATGGACCCAGGAGATCGAGGAGTTCTATAGATTCTACGGATCTCCCAGCGTCAAGGCGTCGAAATACCGCCACATCGACGAGGGCGAGAGGTACCCGGAGGAGGAGACTTAGATGCCCGCTTTCGAGAAGCCGTACCCGCTGAACCCCATCACGTACAGCCACTACGATGCGCTGGTGGACGCCCTCGAGGCACGGTTCGGCGCCGGCGCCGCTAGCTTCATCGGCGACAGGACCAAGATAGTGAACAGCCGGGGCAACATCTGGGACAAGGCCGCCGGCAACATACAGAGCGCCATCGACGACGTCCTCGCAGACACCGGCGGCGCCGTCTGGCTGCCCAAAGGCAAGATCACCGAGACCCAGCCCTGGACCATCGACGAGGTCTACCCCGTCCACGTCTACGGAGCAGGCATGTGCTACCACGACCTGGACTACGGCACGATGATCAGGTTCAACCTAGGCAGCGGCGTCCACTGCATCGACATCGGGAAGACCGGCGACACCGTCCACTTCGGAGGACTCTACGATATGACCCTCTTCCCCGGCGCGGGGGACCGTGACGTGGTCCACCTCGACAGGGTTAGCGACTGGCACATGGAACGGGTCTACATGAACCAGCCCAAGAGGCACGGCCTCCACGTGGAGAGCACCGGCGACAGCTGGAACCTCTGGGTGAAGGACTGCCTCATCGAGAACGCGGCACAGGTGGGGATACGCCTAGAGGGAGGCGCCGGCGCGGGAGTCATCCTGAAGAACTACTTCCTGAACAACTACTTTTACTCTAACGGCATCGACATCGAGGCTGGGGCGCTGGACGGGACGTCCGGGAAGGTCCGGCTGTGCCAGTTCCACAACAACCAGCACTTCAACACAGACGGGGTAGGCATGAGGCTCTACCGCCTGGTTGAACAGATCCTCGTCCTGGGTGCGATATTCTACGCGACAGGCGGCGACGCCATCGATGTCGACGACGACGGCGCCGGCAACAGGTGCAGCAGGCTCAACTTCGGGCCTCTCCAGATCGACGGCCAGAGCACCACCCCCAACGGCATCGACCTGGGAGGCTACACGGACCACGTGGTAATAGACAACTACCAGATCTGGGGAGTCACGGGCACAGCCGTCAACCAAGGCGTCAACGTGACGAACATCACAAAGGGAGATGGTTACGAGTCATGAGCTTCCAGTATGGGCAGTATGGCGCCGGCTTCGACCTCATGCGGCCCGAGCCCCAAGCACTAAGGTTCGAGGAGCTGCTGGAGCTCCACGGCGAGGACGTCACCGTGGTCCAGCAGACTGTCAGCAGCCACGACGCCTATGGGCAGCCAGTCCTCAGCGAGACGACCTACACCGAGAAGGCAGTCATCAAGACAGACCTGGGCGAGAGCTTCCTGCCGCCGGGCGAGGTTAAGCGTGCGACGGTGGAGGTATTGTTCACCCAGTGGGCGCCGGTGGGCGAGGCCCTCTACGAGCTGGAGATCGAGAGCCACAGGTACCACGTGACGGGCGTCGAGAAGACGTCGGCGTACCTGCTGGTGAAGGCGGAGAGGATGGTGGAGTGACGGACCCGAAGCTTACGCTGCTGGAGCTCCTCGAGGGCGGCTGGAGCCTCGGCTACGAGCCCACCTTCAGTGCCGACTGGCTTCAGGAGAAGGCTGAGTTCCCCCAGGTGGTGGTGAGCCACGTGTTGACGATGCCCCGGCCTATAGGGTTCAGCGAGGACCCGGCGGCGGCCCAGCGGCGGTTCGAGGCCGTATACTTTGTGGACGTTTGGGCCAGGGGCGACGCCGACCAGCGCTGGGAGATGCTCGCTGAGGTGGACCGCATACTCCACTCCAAGTGCAACAGTCCAGGTGGAGGCCTCGAGTACCTCGAGGTCTCGGCGTGGCGGGACCTAGACGAGGGAAGCCTCAGGCCGCCACTGTTTCGCAGTCAGACCAGGGTAGAGGTTCTTTACTATGGTTAACTACAAGGGAAAGGATCAGATCGAGTTCGGGCATACGTACTATGATGAGGCGAGTTATGGAGGCAGCCCCGGAGCTAGCCCCACCACGCTCTATCGCATAGGGTACGTGACCGAGCTCCGCCCCAGCTTCGACCCCGAGCTCAACAGGGTTTTCGCCCTACGCGACGGCAGCGACGTAGGCCGCCCCGTAGGCATATTCATGAGACGTGAGAACGTGAGGCTCGGCCTCAAATGGCTTCAGGGCCAGCTGAGCGAATACTATCAGAAATACCTCCTCGGAGGCTACAACTTCTTCGCGGAGGCCAAGCTATACCGGGACGCATCCAACAAGCTGTACCTTTACTGGACAGGGCTCAAACTGGATACTCTGTCTGTCCAGTGCAGCGTCGGCGAGCCCGTAGTCTGGACCGCAGATCTCATCGGCAAGCTCTACGACACCAAGAGCAGCACCATCCACAGCTACGGAGCCGCCCCGGGGGCTCCCTGGGAGTGGGACGACACCTACGTCCAGGTGAGCACCAACGGCAGCGACTGGACCACCGTCGACGGCGTCACGGACTGGGAGTTCAGAGTGGACAACCAGCTCAAGCCCAACTATGTATTCAACAGCAGCGGCTCCAAGCAGCTGAGCAGCCTCGAGGAGATGGAGCGGCTCTGCGACGCCAGACTCACCATGAACCTACGGGACGACACGTACCTCAGCTACCTCCTCGACCAGACGGAGCTCTACCTCAAGGTGATTCTGCCAAACAGTCAGCACGTGCAGTTCAGCAAGGGCAAGCTACGGCTCGTCGACCCGCTGGTGAAGCCTGAGGACCTCATCGCGTGCCGCGTCGAGTTCACGGGAGGATACTTGGAGCACAGCTTCACGTGATGGCCATGAGACACGAGACAGAGATACGGGGCCACCGCCTGGTCTTCAGGACCTGGACCTACGGCATGAAGCAGCGAGCCCTCAAGGAGTCCACCAGCTGGAGCAGGTCCGGCGACGGCAGCTTACAGCCCGATGTCGACCCTTGGAAGCTCAACGACTTGATGCTGGTCCAGACCCTTGTCGAGTGGAACCTGATCGACGAGGATGGGAAGCCGCTCCCCATAACCCTTGAAAACATCCACCAAGTCGAGCCGCCTGAGCTGGTGGAGGAGATGATCGCGTTCACACAGAGGATAAACGGGGTGACCCGGGAGGAGAGAAAAAAATGGTAGAGGCTGTGAAGCGAGGCAAGCCGAGCCCACATCTGGACGACGTCGCCCTCTGCGCCACCATGGGCTGGACCAGCGAGGAGCTCAACGCCCAGCCGGCCCGGTTCGTGGAGAGGCTCGGCGTCTACCTGGAGGCGGCGGCGGACGTCCGGGAGCGAGAGGAGCGACGGCTCGATGACGAGCTCAGACGCCTCACGAGGAGGAGGTAGAAGCCATGAAGGTATCCAAGACGGTACGGCTTGAGGACTTGGGGACGGAGATGCAGCTGATACCCCAGACGCTCCAGGAGGCGGCGGATCTGTGCCTCCAGCTGCCGCGTATGTTGACTTTCGCCAGGGCGTTCTGCCCGGTGCGGACAGGGGCCCTCAGGGACTCGATACGGGTCGAGCGGCCGAGCCTCTTCACGGCCAAGTTAGTCGCCGGCGGCGGCGGCCACGTCAACCCGTTGACAGGCAGAGAGGTGGATTACGCCCGCCACGTCCACGACGGGACCAGCAGGACGCCGGCGAGGCCGTTCATCCTTCAAGCGGTGCTGGCTGAGAGGCTGAACACGGGCCGCGAGATCCTCTACAGGGCGGCGGGGGTGGCCTAGTGTCGGACCGCGTCGACCTGGAGTACAACGTCAGGGTGACAGGCCTCGATCAGGCACAAGCCTCGGCAAATTCTGCGAGCGAGAGCGCCAACCAGGCGGCGGCTGCCCTCCAGAACGCCCAGGCAGCGAGCAGCAGCAGCCTCCCCACCATGTTGATGACTGTGAGGGCGGTGAACGCTACCCGTCTTGCCATCGCCCAGACGAGCCGGGCCGTCACGGACCTGAACCCCACCGCCCTCATGTACGGGTTCCTGAACATGATCCAGGTGGTCCGCAACCTCACGGTGTTGACCAGGATGCTCAAGGACTCGACGGGAGCCGCCGCGGCGGCCCAGAGCATCCTGGCGACGCTGACGGGGAACTGGTGGGTGATACCGCTGGCGCTGGCCGCCGGCGCCCTCGTCTACTCCCGGATCAAGAGTATGCAGGCCGGGGGCCCGGTCACTCATACGGGGCTCTACCTGCTGCACCGGGGCGAGCACGTGGTGCCGACGCAGCAGACGCGGCTCGGGCCCGTATTCGTCACCTTCGAGAGGCAGCCGCGGAACCCGCTTGAGATGGACCAGTGGCTCAGGGAGCTCGGGCCCCGGCTGGCGGAGACCATGAGGAGGGGCGGCTAGTGCCGACGCCGGGCTGGGCTCAGTGCCACGTGGAGATCTATGAGGAGCCGGGGTTCCTCGACGACTGCTTCAGGAGCAGTCTCTGGGTCAAGTTCCAGTCTGCGGCCTCGGAGAGCTTCGGGAACGCCGGCGACGCCTCGGGCGACTACGCAGTCATGGAGGTCACCGAGGGAGGCACCGTGAACGGCGCCGGGTGGAGACGCGACGTAAGCGGTCTCAGTCTGGACACCGACGATTATCCGTTGATCAGGGTTCGCCTCCGGGGCCGCGGCACATCGCCCCAGTACAAGGTGGAGGTTGAGTACACTGACGCCTCGACCACGACCTCGGGGTGGACGGACGCCCCGAGTGGCTTAGAGGCCAAGATGCTGCAACTCGCGGCGGGGAAGACCGTCAAATATGTCAAGCTCTACGCCCGGAGCAACACGCCGAACCAGACGGCCCAGGTCGACTACGATTATGCTGTGATACTCAAGAACCCGCCGCTTATCCCCGAGGAGCTGCTGGAGCTGGTCGCCGACCTCGTGACGACGTCGGCTGTGAGCGGCCTCAGGCTAGCCATGCTTAATGATCCGCTGCTCGGCGTAACCGAGCGGCGGTACAGCCTCGACGAGAACCTGGGCTCCAAGGCCTACGACCTGAGCCGTAACAGGCACCAGAGCG
>CAZQOX010000011.1:0-15867 GCA_964594895.1 uncultured Candidatus Bathyarchaeia archaeon | reverse complement strand
CCTATCCTGCCCATGCCCACGAGCCCCAAAGTCTTGCCGTGGACGTCTCCGCCTACGAACATCTTTGGGCCCCACGCGTGGATCCACTTCCCGTCTCTGATGTACTTGTCCGCCTCGACTATCCGCCTAGCTATCGCCATCATGAGCGTGAAGGCGCAGTCCGCCGTTGTGTCTGTCAGGACTCCCGGGGTGTTGGTGACTCTGATGCCTCGCCTTGTGGCTTCATCCACGTCGATGTTGTTGTACCCCACGGCATAGTTGCTCACGACTTTGAGGGTGTGTGCCTGATCCATCAGCTCTGCGTCTATTCTGTCGGTCAGGAGAGGGATTAGTCCATCAACTCCCCTAGCCTTTTTGAGTAAAAGATCTCTGGGAATAGGGTTATTTTCTCCCTCAAAGATCTCTACTTCGGCAACTTCTTCAACTATTTTGATCGCTTCTGGGAAAAGCTGGCGTGTAACATATATCTTGGGCCTTGCTACAACCATCATTACCCTTCATATTCATTCGAGGACGTAATATGGTTTTCCAAAAACACTGTTTTTTTCTGGTTAAGACCACAAAATTAATATTCAGGAAAATCCTGAATATTTAATAATATGAGAAATGTAGTTAAAAGCACAGAAAAACACGGTCTCACAGCCCAAAACCTTGACGAACTGTTCGACGGCCCCTTAAAACCAATGAACAGCGACAACGCCAGACTAGTCTACAAGCTATTCTTAGACGCTAAAGACCAGGGATTAACCACACTGGACATACAGCACCTCCTAAAAGACTACGATCGAAAATACAGCAAGAAGGACCTCCACAACTGGCTCAACAACCTAATGGACGCCGAGCTCATCACCAAGGAAAGAGAAAGAGGAAAACCCACAAAAGTCGCGTATAACGGCCGATATACCTACGATATATGGCGCCTAACGCCCCAAGGATACCAAATTGGGCGAAAAATCGAGAGATTTCTAGGCAAATACCCTAACCTAAATGAACAAAAAACCATCGAGAAAACACGCATCCCAGGTCTCCAGGAGCTGAAAACCGGAGACCTGAGAGAAATAGAAAGCCTATACATCAACTCCGTCATACTGCTGGCCCTAAAGAAAAAGGGAGGAAAATCTGACCTGAAGGAGATATCAGAGAACACGATCCTCAAACCAAACTCTCTCCGCAGTTTCCTTGAGGCCCATGTGAGATACACGTCACCCCCCCTATATCAAATGAACAAGAAAACAGCCGGCATCGTAGGGAGGATCCTGAAGAAACTGGGGCTATCGCCCATGAACTTCGACGTCTCCCTGAGTCCAGAAGGCAAGAAAACATCTGAAAGCCTCCTGAAGACGTGAAGCCTACGTCTGGAGACCAAGGAAACGCCGGACACACTTCGTGTCCATAATCTTGAAGGTACTTTATCTATAAGGCGTAAAACAAGCGATCGGAGAAATGACATAATAATGTTAAAACGAAGCCCTATACGTGCATGATATTTACCGTTTTCACTCTGACCCCTCTCCCAGATATAAAAACACGAAAAACGTTTGGACATAAAACCTGTCCATGAGGAAAATGCCCTGTTTTTGGGTAAAGTTGCCTAAAGACGCGACCTTGGGGCCGCTCAATCAAAGGGAGAGAGAAGGCGATTACACCGTCGTCGGCTGCAACCACGTTACTTTCGAGTTCTAGAGGTTAAGATCCAAAGCACAGACTTGTCCGGACAAACGAGAAACCACAACAAACGAGAAAGCCAAAAGAGGGGGAACACAAACACGCCAACGCTCAATCATCAAAGCTCAAAAAGAAAAAGAGGAAGTGTGGAAACCTAGTGAATTCTTATCTGACCAGACGCGAGACAAAGACAAAAGATGCTGCGCATACCATGTAATGACCGATGCCATGTAGGAAAACCTCAGCCTTATCCCGTCTCGATAAATTGTAGACCAAGAAGGGTCCGTGAGAGGGAGACGCTGTGGCTACGCAGAATAAACATCGTTTTCCGATGCATTTTCTCTTCATTTACCCTAGGGGTCTCTATGTAGAAAATGCTCGAAAGTAATGCCTGTTCGGCTTGCTGCGACCGGCTGGATGGTGATCTATCGTAGGACGCCGCCTACGACGCGTTTCGTCCCAGAATTCTGAGACAAAGCCGACTCACTTCAGCTCCTTGAGCGGCCTAGAGTTGTCCCAGACGTGCTGGAAGTAGATCGACGCCACGCTGGTCAGCGTCTCGTGCTCGGACCATATCGCGGTGTCGACGCCAAGAGGCTTGGCGAGGTCTAGAAAGATGATGGACTCCCTCCCATCTATCACGAGCCCTCCCCCGAACATGCTGTCACAGACCCGGACCTCCGCTAAACCGAGCTCATAGGCGTCCATGGACCTCAGCGTCTTATCGGTGGTGAGGAGCTTGACACTTATCTCGCTGTCCATAAACTTCCTGATGGCGCCGTTCAACGCCGAGCCGAAGGACCGGTCGTCGTCGAGTAGACTCTCGGGCACCCAAGGTACGGCGAGCATGATCTCCCTCCTCGCCTTAGCTAGGAGCTCCAGTATCTTGTTGAAGACGTTGTCCTCGCCTCTGATAATCCATATCTCGGGTATCTCCTTGACCTCGCTCCTCTCGTATAGCGGTTGAAACTCGTCCACGAGCACCTGCCTGTTATTTTCGAACTCCTCCTCCAGCCGGTTACGCTCAGCCATGAGCGCGTCTATCGGTGAACGCGCGTAGTATTTCCGGGGCCGACCGCCCTCTATCTCCACCCAGCCCCTCTCCTCCAGCCCCTCGAGGACGCTGTACACCTTCGTGTATGGGATAGAGGAGGCCTGGCTCACGTTCTCCGCGGTCATCTCCCCAGCGTTGAGCAGGGAAAGATACGCCAGCGTCTCGTACTCGGTGAGCCCTATGTCCCGGAGAGCCTTCTCCGCGCGCTCGCTGATCAGGGGTACGGACATCGAGTAGATGAAGACCAAGCATCCTTATTATCACTAGCGTTATTCACTTCTTTGAAGGTGAGTCTTCAAAAAACGTTGATAAACACCGCCTGTTTTTCCTCACATGTTGAGACGAGAGTTGAAACGCCTCAAGTCGACGGAGAGCCTCTGCCCCGAGTGTCTGGCCGTCGTCCCCGCGACCATATACGAGGACGGGGGAAAGGTCTACATCTCAAAGGCATGCCAGGAGCACGGCGAGTTCACCGACCTATACTGGGGAGACTACATCCAGTACATCAGAGCCGAAGAATACGAGCACCTCGGTACGGTGATGAAGAACCCACGCACAGAGGAGAAGAGGGGCTGCCCCTATGACTGCGGCATCTGCACCAACCACAAATCGACCACAACCCTCGGAATAATCGACGTCACCAACAGGTGCAACCTCCGCTGCCCCATATGCTTCGCCCACGCAGGCGCAGCCGGATACCTGTACGAGCCCACCATGGACCAGATCAGGGAGATGATGGAGAACCTCCTAGCAAACGACCCTGTGTGGACCCCCGCGCTGCAGCTGAGCGGAGGCGAGCCCACGGTCAGGGACGACCTCCCAGAGATGGTGAAGATGGCCAAAGACCTGGGCTTCATCCATGTCGAGGTGAACAGCAACGGCATCAAGATGGCGGAGAGCAGAGAGTACTGCCTGGAGCTGAAGAAAGCCGGCGTAGACACAGTTTACCTCCAGTTCGACGGCGTCACCCCGGAGCCCTACATCAAGGCAAGGGGTTTCGACCTCCTACACATCAAGCTCAAAGCCATCGAGAACCTCAAGAAATCCAGGTTCAACAGCACCGTGCTGGTTCCGGTGCTCGTGAAGGGCTTGAACGACCACCAGGTGGGCGACATAATCAGGTTCGCCGTCGAGAACAGGGACTGCGTGAGAGGGGTAAACTTCCAGCCCGTCTCATTCACGGGCAGAATAAACAGGGAGGAGAGGGAGTCCATGAGGATAACCATCCCTGATCTAATGCGTCTGACGGAGGAGCAGACGGAAGGCCTGATCAAGGCGGATGACTGGTTTCCGCCCTCGGTGCTGCAGCCCGTCTCAGAGTTCTTGAGCAAGATTAAGGACGAGCACTTCGTCGACATGACCTGCCACTCCCACTGCGGCATGGGTACATACCTCTTCTTCGACGGCGACGATGTCAGACCAGTGACGGAGTACATCAACGTAGACGAGACCATCAAGGCGTTCGAGAAAGCCAACAAGAAACTCTCGGAGAGAAAGGAGCTCAGAGCCAAGATGGAGGTCGCGGCAGGCACCGTCAGGAACATCAAGTTCAAGACCTTCTCGAAATACCTGTACGACGTCATAATGTACGGCGACTACCTCAGCCTGAACAGGATGCACCACAAGATGATCCTCGTGAGCGCCATGCACTTCATGGACCCCTACAACTTCGACCTGAGACGAGCAGAGATGTGCATAATCCACTACGCCACGCCAGACGGCAGGATAATACCGTTCTGCACCATGAACGTCCTCCACAGGAGAGACGTGGAGCGGCGGCACGCTCAGCCATTGAGCCCTGACAAGCTCACGCCGATATACGACGTGCAGGCGCTGACCAGAAGGATACTGGAGGAAGAACAGATACCAGATTTAGGGCAAGCAGAACAGATTCTCCACGCGCCGGAAAGCGATACGCATCACTAACCAGTTTTTCCTTGCTTTCACGAGACGTTTTCTCGTTAAAAAGGTCTAGGTAAATTAACGAAAAATGTTTGCGGCGAGGGTTTTATGTCCTGAGGACGGCGCCTTTGTCGGCGCTCGTGACCAGTTTCGCGTACCGTGCGAGGTAGCCGGTCGTAACGTTCGGCGGCCTGGGCTTCCACTCTGTCTTCCTCTTCGCAATCTCCTCCTCGGAGACTAAGAGATCGAGCCTCCTCCCAGGGATGTCTATGGCGATCCTGTCGCCGTCCCGTATCAGTGCTATGGGGCCGCCCACCGCCGCCTCCGGCGCTATGTGGCCTATGCAGGGGCCTCGGCTCGCGCCGCTGAACCTGCCGTCCGTGAGGATGGCGACACGGTCGAGGCCGTAGCCCACGATGGCGCTGGTGGCTGCCAGCATCTCCCTCATGCCTGGGCCTCCCTTGGGTCCCTCGTAGCGGATGACTATGATGTCGCCGTTCTTGATCTCGCCGCCGTGGATGGCCTCAAGCGAGTCTTCTTCCCTGTCGAAGCACTTCGCCGTGCCTGTGAACTCCCACATGGCGGGGTCGATGGCTGCCATCTTGGCGACTCCGCCGCTGGGGGCGAGGTTGCCCTTCATTATGGCGATGCCGCCGGTCTCGTGGACCGGGTTATCCAGCGGCCTGATCACCTCGTCGTCGTGTACGTGTACCCCCTCCAGGTTCTCCTTCAACGTCTTCCCGGTGGCGGTGATCACCCGGGTGTCCAGCCTATCCTCCAGCCTCTTCATCACAGCGGGGATGCCCCCCGCGTTGTGAAGGTCTACGATCTTGTAGGGTCCGGCTGGAGCCATGTTGCAGAGGTGAGGCGTCTCCTTGCCTATATCGTCGAAGAGCTTGAGGGGCAGGTCGATGCCGCACTCCTCAGCCACTGCTTTGAGGTGGAGCACCGTGTTGGTGCTGCCGCCCAGCGCCATGTCAACAATTATGGCGTTCCTGAACGCGGCCTCCGACATGATCTTCCTCGGCGTCAACCCTTTCTTGAGGAGCTCCATTACCTTCTTCCCAGCCTCCTGGGCCAGCCTCGCCCGCTCCATCCCCGTGCTCTTGGCGGTTGCCATGTAGGGCAGGGTCATGCCTATGGACTCGATGAGGCACTGCATGGTGTTGGCGGTGAACATGCCGCCGCAGGCACCGGGGCCGCAGCAGATATCCTCCAGATAAAGGGCTTCCTCCTTGCTCAGCTTGCCGCTGACCATTAGGCTCGCCGCCTCGAAGAGGTCCTGGACGGTGATCTTCTCGTCCTTGTACCGCCCCCACGTCGGGCAGCCCGGCTCCATGGGACCGCCGAGGACGAATATCGTCGGTATGTCGATCCTGGCCGCGGCCATGAGCATCCCGGGGTCGATCTTGTCGCACGTCGTGACGCAGATCATGGCGTCGAAGCCGTGGCTCTCAGCCATTATCTCGATGCTGTCGGCGATGACCTCCCGGCTCGGCAGGCTCATCTTCATCCCCTGGTGCCCCATGACGATGCCGTCGCAGACCGCGATGGTGTTGAACTCCCTCGATACTCCTCCCGCGGCGGCGACGCCGAGCTTGATCTGCTCGGCTAGCCTGTTGAGATGCACGTGGCCTGGGTTGATCTCGGTGAAGCTGTTGGCTATCGCGATCAACGGCTTCTTCAGGTCCTCGTTCGACACCCCCGTGCCCTTCAGGAGTGAGCGGTGGCTCAAACGGTCGGGGCCGTCGTACACCTTGCTTGACCTGTGGCGTGGATTCATACTCATACGGTGGAACCCGTTTCCACGCCATATAATACTTACTTGACGCATAAGCTTGGGAATCGTGTGAAATTTCAGGGATTCACCGACTCCGGTTACACGCCCAATGCATGACGCTTGTTTTTATACCATCAATAAAAAATGATATAAACATGTTAAAAATAGATCATCATTCTTAGAAGATTACCGAAAAATTGTATTAAAACCTGATTAACGTCTATAAAACGTCTTGACACTGTCTAATATTTACCTTTCCTGCCATATCCAAATAATAACGTGTGTTTGAATTGTAATATTTAAGCTAACTGTCAATCAATCTCGTTTTATCCATAAACATAGACTTTGAGGGTATGCTGGATGAGCTCCCCAAGGAGAGCCGACATAGAGCCGCAGAGGTCTTCAGTCCGCTGACTCATCACGCGGCGATAGGCTCCATACTGAGCGGTCTAACAGATTCTAGAATATACGTGGATGACCGAGATGAGCCAAAGTGTGCCTTGACATGGACGAAATCCAGAATATTCCTATCAGGAGACCTGAGCGATGAAGACAACGGGCGCAGAGCGGCGGAGACCATTGGCAACAAGATTAAACTAGACAGCCTAAACCGTGGAGCGAGATATTTCATCGTGTACGTTGACCCCAAGATTTCCCCGTCGGATTTGTTTGAGCTACTGGACGAAGTGAAGGTACACCAAGACACGAGGAACTACTACGAGCTGGATGCAAGGGAGCGTGAATGGTGTGAAGCCCACCTAGATGAGTTCAGATTAGAAGTCATCGACAGGCGCTTCCTGAGCAGCCCCTATGGTAACCTCGATCAAGTCAAGGAGGAGATGTGCTCCGAGAGGAGTTCAGTGGAAGACTTCCTCGAGAAAAGCGTGGGCGTCTGCGGCGTAATCGGAGACGAGATAGTGTCGTGGTGCATGTCGGAGTATAACCACGGATGCAGGTACGAGATAGGAATTGCGACCGTCGAGGAGCATAGACGAAAGGGGCTGGCCACGGCCACAGCAGGCGTCCTCATGAGGCGCTGCCTGGAACACGGGTTCAGCCGCGTGGGCTGGCACTGTTGGCAGAGAAACGAGCCCTCCAACAGGACCGTCCTGAAGCTGGGCTTCAGGTTCGTCGAGAGCTACCCCGTCTATGTGCTAGAGGTTGAGAGTTAGCTTTTTTCAAGACGCCCCGAGCGCCCGCTCCGCCTGTACAAGTTTCTCTTTTGCTTCGGCTATCCTTTTCATCCTGTTTTTTCTTCTCTCTTCCTCGTCTCTCAGCCTTCTCCGCTGGTTCATAATCATCTTGTTCACCGACTCCGGGGCGGGTCCACCGATGACGCTTCTCCTCTTTACGTTAAGCACCGGGTCGACGGCTGAGCGTAACTCCTGCTCCGGAACCTTGAGCATCCTGCCCACTACCTTCTCCGAGGCTTCCGTGATCATCTCCGCCGTGATCATTTCGGCTTTCACCTTGCTCTTGATGGCGCTGAGGGTCACCTCAACGACTATGTCGTGCGCCTGCCTGAACGAGAGGCCGTGCAGCCTCACCAACGTATCGGCCAGATCTGTCATGGTACTGAACCCCTCCCTGAGCCTCGCCCTCATGTTCTCCTTCATGGGCCTCATGGTCCCGATCACCCCAGCCATTACGTTGGTGCTGCCTACCACGGTGTCTATCGCCACGGGCTCCAGCATCACCTTGTCCTGCATGTGCGAGTATGAGACGCCCTTCATCGCCGCGAAGACCGCCACCATGGCACCCAAGCACTCCGACGCGTAGCTCTTCACCTGTTCGAGGACCAACGGGTTCTTCTTCTGGGGCATTATGCTGCTGGTCCCGGCGTACGCCTCATCCAAGTCTATCATCATGTACTCGTCCGTCGACCACACCTGGATGTCTTGGGCGAGCCTGCTCAGGTTGGTCATGTGGATCGCGAGGACGGCTGAGAACTCCATGAAGTAGTCTATGGATGCCACGCCGTCCTGGGAGTTCTCCACTAGGCCATCGAACCCCAGAAGCTCCATGGTCCGATGCCTGTCTATGGGCCAGCTGGTGCCCGCGAAGGCCGCTGACCCCATCGGGCTCAGGTTGGTTCTGCGATAGACGTCCTCCAGCCGCTGGACCGTCCTTTCTGCGGCCTCGACGTGGGCGAGCAGGTAGTGGGCCAGTGTGACCGGCTGGGCCTGCTTCAGGTGCGTGTACCCAGGCATGTAGGTGTCGACGTTACTCTCCGCCGTGTCCAGGAGCCTCCGTCTGAACTCGATCATCGAGCCCATTGTCCTCTCTACTTGATCCCTGTAGTATAGCCTTCGCTGAGTGTGGCCCAGGTCGTTACGGCTCCTGGCTATGTGCATCTTGCCGCCTAGTTCCCCTATCTTCTTTATCAGCGCCGTCTCGGTGGACATGTACGCCGTGAGCCTAGAGTCAGCCTCGGCCTCCTCGGCCACGCTCTTTACGCCGTCGATGATGATGGCTGCCTCTTCACCAGATATTATACCCTCTTCGGCCAGCATGACCACGTGGGCCCTGTGGATCATTGTCTGGCAGTAATAAGACGCGACGTCGAATGCCCTTGGACTCGACCTCCAGTCGTTCAGTTCGGTGATCTCTGGGGCCGCCGCCTTTCTCGCCCTGCCGAACCTCTCCCAGTCCTCTTTCCCGGTGTCAACCATTTAAAACACACTGGGGATAATATTTGTGAATCAGTAAATAAGCAAGTGGCAAGCGTGCAGCTATGAGCGTTGGGAAGAGGACCGTCAGGGACCGTTACGACGATCTGGGCGGCAGGGTCTACGACTTGAGGTACACCGAGGAGCAGCGCCTCAAATACGAGTCCATGCTCGCGGAGGTAAGGGTAAAGCCTGACGACATAGTCCTAGACAATGGATGCGGGACTGGGCTACTATTCGAGTACGTCACGTCATACATGGTGGGCCTTGACGTTTCCGTCAAGCTCCTGAGTAAAGCCAAGGATAGAACCAAGGACGTGGTTCAACTGGTAAACGGAGACTCGGAGAACCTGCCCTTCAGGCCCCGCGTCTTCCACTCGGTGATGTCTTTCACGGTCCTACAGAACGCGTCGAGCAGGGAACGTATGCTCCGGGAGATGGACTCGGTTAGACGCTGGGGCGGCATCCTCGTGGTTTCGACCCTGAAAAAATCGTTGAGCAAACAGGAGTTAATAGAGTTATTCATAAAATCTAACCTGAAAATAAAGAAGGTTGTCGACACTGAAAACACAAAAGACTGGATGATCATATCTGAATAACGCTAGAAAAGTGAGGGAGTAACTGTCTGTTTCATAAGCTTTTTATATAAAGCATATACGCACTATTCATTACCTAGAAACGGTGTAAACGATTTGGAGCCAAGAAATAAGCCGCTCAACGTGCTGATAAAGTCGGTGGGAAGCAGAGTCGCCGTCGCCCTCAAGGGCAGGGAAGAATACTGGGGAAAGATGATCCGCGCTGACGGGTACATGAACATGATGCTCAAGGGAGCAAAGGAGTACGACAGATCGGGGCTCGTCGCGTCATACGGGGACGTGTTCATCAGGGGAAACAACATACTCTACATCTGCATAGATCCACATACACCGCCGCCGGGCGGAGACTGAATCCGAATCAGTTTATAACCCACAGCTTCCACATCATACCGTCCAGGTGAATCTAGGCATGAGGCTTGTGGTGGCGGTTACAGGCGCCAGCGGGTCGATATACGCAAAAAACTTTCTTGAGGCAGCGAAGAGCCACGGGATCGAGACCCATCTGATAGTCACCGAGGCAGGGAGGACGGTGGCGAGGCACGAGCTGGGTGACGTTGAACAGCTCACCGCTTTAGCTGACTTCACATACGAGCCTCAGGACCTGGAGGCGCCTCTAGCGAGCGGCAGCTTCAGGGTGGACGGGATGGTGATAGTTCCAGCCTCGATGAAGACGGTGGCGGCGCTGGCCCACGGCTACAACACCAACCTCGTGACCAGGGCGGCGGACGTTCACCTCAAGGAGCGGATGCCCCTCGTGGTGGTCCCCAGGGAGACACCCCTACACGCGGTTCACCTAGAGAACATGGCTCGGCTCAGCAGGCTCGGCGCGGTGATCCTGCCAGCCATGCCCGGCTTCTACCATCAACCGGAGTCAATCGACGATCTGGCGAGCTTCATCTCGGGAAAGATCCTCGACCAGCTGGGTGTGCCAAACAAGCTGTATAGACGCTGGGGCGAGCCCTAGGTCTCCGCCTTCAACTCCTTCATGAACTCCTCAAGATAGGACTCCATGAACCTGTGGCGGTTTTCGGCCATCTTCTTGGCTACGTCGGTATAGAGAAGCCCCTTAAGGGTGAGGAGCTTCTCGTGGAAGTGGCCTACATATCTCTCGATCGGTCTATCGTGTTCGCCGCTGTACTGCCCGGCCCTGTAGACGCCGACCGCACCCATCGCGTCCAGCTTGTCGGCGTCGCTGAGTATCTGGGCCTCAAGGGAAGAGGCCTCCAGCCCCCCGCTGAAGCTGTGCACCCTGACGGCCTCAACTATGCTGGTCATCTTATCGCCGGGGAAACCGAGCTCTGTTAGGATGCGTTTAGCTTTCTCGGCTCCCTTCTCGGCGTGGCCTTCTTCCCCCCTTCCGGCGTCGTGGAGTATCGCTGCCGGGATGAGCACCGACATGTCTGCGCCGAGTCTCTCGCCGAGAACCCTGCAGAGCCCCACCACCCGCTCCGTGTGCTCGAAGCCGTGGCAGCCGTTCACCCTCTGGTGCCGTTTAGACGCCTCTAAAAGTCTACCGAGTAGTTCTCCCTGCAATGAAGATCACTGCCTCTGTATGCATGAGTCCCTGCCCACGTTGACCGATAGCTCACCCTTAAACGACGTGATGAAGCAGTCGACGAGCCTCAACGTTTCTCCAGCCTCGATGCCTTCGAGTTCCTCGATCTTCTCGTTCCACACCGTGAGCCTCATGGACCCCGAGCCGTCCTTCACTCGCCCCTCGACGAGGGTGTGCTCCAGGCCGCTGTATGTCGTCACCTGACGCGGCTCCTCTAGGCTGATCAGCTCGACCCTCAACTCGACGTTCTCCATGCCGGGCCTAAGCTCAGATAGCTTCACTGTGGTACGTGAATTGATACATCGTACCCAATAAAAGAATTAGCATAAGAATAAAACCCGACCCGTTCATATGATATTTGATGAGCCTTGAGCTGCGGCTGGTCTGCCTCGAATGCGGGGAGACGATGGATCAGGAGCAGCCTCCATCGACTTGCAGGTGCTGCGGAGGAATACTGGGGTACATTCTGGTCCCGGGGGAGGGCGGTGTCAAGTTCAGCGGCCCCTTCACGTTCTGGCGGTACAGGCAGGTCATGCCGAGGGTCTCCCGCGCGGTGAGCCTCGGGGAGGGCGGCACCCCGCTCCAGAAGTCAAGACGGCTGGCCGAGGCCATTGGTTTCGAGAACCTGTTCCTCAAAGACGAGAGCAGGAACCCCACCAACAGCTTCAAGGACCGCTCAGCCGCGCTCATAGTCTCGGACGCGGCTAGCAGGGGGTATGACTCGCTTGTATGCGCCACCAACGGGAACCACGGCGCCTCCGTCTCCGCCTACGCCGCCAGGGTGGACATGAGCTGCAACCTCATAGTCCCAAAGGCCGTGGACATGGGCAAGCTGGCCCAGATGATGATGTACGACGCCAAAATAGTGGAGTCCGGGGAGAGCATCGAGGAGTCCATAGGGAGAGCGCGCAAGCTCGAGGAGGAGCTGGGATGGTACCAGGCAACCACGGAGCTCAACCCTCTGTCCGTCGAGGGCTTGAAGACCATATCGTACGAGCTGGTGGAGCAGAACGGAGTCCCCGACTGGGTGATACTGGCGATGGGCAGCGGAGCAACGCTGCACTCCATCTGGAAAGGCTTCCTAGAGCAGGAGCGGCTTGGACTCATAGACAGAAGGCCCAGGATGATAGGAGTGCAGGCTGAGGGCTGCTCACCGATATCAAATGCATACGCTAAGGGAGAGGATAGGCCCATAGACGTGGGTGACGGCGAGACCGAGGCATCGGCGATAAGGGTCGCCGAGCCAATATACGGCGCCTTAGCCCTGAAGGCGTTGAAGGAGTCAGGCGGCTACGCGGTATCTGTTTCCGACGACGAGATGGTCTCCGCCGGCAAGGAGATCGCCAAGTTCGAGGGCATATTCGCTGAGCCGGCGTCGGCGGCCCCCGTCGCCTCGTTGAAGATTGACGATGTGAGGAACCGCATAGAGGATGGGGATAACGTGGTCTGCCTCGTCACGAGCAGCGGGCTGAAGGCGGACGACATACTGAGCAGCTTAACTAAGCACAGGAAGGCTCCTCGGCTGGGGTCTCGGCTGGCGACGAAGGAGCGGATACTCCGATTAATAGCTCAACAGCCCACGTACGGGTACGCCATATGGAAGAGCATGGGGAGCGAGATGACATTAGGGGCGGTATACCAGCACTTGACAGATCTGGAGAGCCGCGGACTGATATCCTCCAGAACTTCAGGCAAGAGGAAGGTGCTGGAGGTCACCGAGAGGGGCAGGAGAGTCATCGAGGCTCTCAACGAGCTTCAGGTGCTTCTCTAGGCAGTGGTTGTCGCCTAGTTGCATGGGTTGAACTTTATATTATAGTTTAAACTAGAATATTTTATATTATAGATATGGCTATAATAGGTCATGGCGAAGTTAAACACGCGTCAAGTAGCGGCGATAGCAGTCATGGGAGCCCTGGCAACCATCGCCACGATGATTTTCACATTCCCGATCCCCGCCACCAGCGGGTACTTCAACCTCGGAGACAGCATCGTGATCATAGCGAGCCTCACCTTTGGGCCTCTCGTAGGCGCGTTGGCCGGCGGCCTCGGGTCGGGCTTGGCGGACCTCCTAGGCGGCTGGTATAACTGGGTGATCTTCACCACGGTCATAAAGGGAGCCGAGGGCGCCGTGGCAGGCTACCTCGCCGGAGACCCGGAGACGAGGACGCTGCAGAAGACCGTAATCGCGTGGCTGGTCGGAGGCTTGGTCATGGTGGGGGGCTACTTCATCGTACAGGTCTTCATGTACGGCTTCAGCGCCGCGCTGACCGAGCTGCCCTTCAACATGGTCCAGATGACGGCCGCCGGGATATTGGGCATACCCATATCGAGGGCGCTAAAGGACCGGCTTGACCTTTAGGCTGTCGAGCCTTCTCACTCGAGCCCACATCTTGTCGTATTCCTGCACCACTATCTCCCAATCGTAGTCCAGGCTGCGCTCCCTGTTCTCTCGCCCCACCTCTTCCCTGAGGTACGGGTCGTCGTGGAGAAGCTGAAGAAGATCCCGGTACTTGTCAACGTTCAGCCGTGGGCTCCCCTTCACGATCCAGTCGTCGTCGAGGAGCTCCTTGGCCACGCCGACGTCGGAGCTCACCACCGGCAGTCCGTTGGAGGCGGCCTCCAGTATGGGCCTGCAGAACCCCTCATACTCGCTCATGTTGACGAGGACGCTGATGGAACCGTAGAACTCTGGCATCTCCTCGTGGGGGATGTAGTCGTTGTATGTGGCCTTCTTGTAGGTGAAGCCGAGCTGGGGGAGAAGGTCCGCGTTCTTGAACCTCTTATGGTCCCTGCCCACCCACCCAACGGTGAACTCCAGGGGCTTGTGCTGTTCAGGCCTGAAGGCGAAGGTGTCCACACCCTCGGGTATGTTGAATACTTGCTCGTGAAGCCTCTCGGTTTCTTCATGGAGGATGGGATCGGAGTTCACGGCGAGGGCGTCAACCTCGTCGAACCGTCTCTGCATCTGCTTGAAGCCGACTCTGCCGCGTACCCCCGCCACGACGGCGACGTTCTGTTCGTGGAGCTTCCTCAACATGGCTTTCGATCTGAAGCGAGAGAGGTGTTTCAGAAGCTGTATGTTCTCGAAGTGAACGATGCCTCCTTTACACTTCATGACGTCCTTCAGCTGGACCGCCTGGACGTTCATCCCCGAGTACTTTTTAAGAGCCTCGTACACGAAGTCGCTGCACCACGCCTTCTCCGACGGGTAGAGTACATAGTAGACTGGTATCTGATCGCTCACTTCTCCGGCCCGGCGTGATCAGTATAAGTAATGATAAAATGAGTTCTGGAGTGGTAAACTAGGTCACCGATCCATCTTCTAATATATGGTAAATCCTTCACTATCTCTGTGTCCTCAGCCGAGAAGGCGGCCAACGCCTTGACCAAGATGGAGAGCCACGACCTGAGGATACTTCAGGCCATAGAGCTGGGGATGATCCAGCACGAGGTCGTCCCCTTCGATGAGGTGATAAGGTACAGTGGCCTCAACGAAGGCGAGCTCGAGTACAGGATGAAGAGGCTCGACGAGCTGGAGCTGCTGTACAGGCAGTGGGACCCGTACCTCGGATACATAATGAACTACAACGCCTACGACCTCCTGGCCCTCAACGCCCTCGTGAAGGCCGACGTGCTCGAGGCACTGGGCCCACCCATAGGCGTAGGGAAGGAGTCCGACGTCTTCGAGGCCGTCACCCCCGATGACGTGAAGGTGGCTGTGAAGTTTCACAGGCTGGGCAGGACCAGCTTCCGAGACACCAGGCGTAAGAGGGAGTACGTCGCGGACAGGCGGCACATCTCGTGGCTGTACCAGTCAAGGCTCGCCGCGGAGGCGGAGTACAGCGCCCTCCGGAGCATGCACGAGGCCGGCGTCTCGGTGCCTGAGCCCATAGACCAGAACAGGCACGTGATAGTGATGCAGCTCATCGAGGGAACCCAGCTCTCTGACGTCATCAGCCTGGATGAGCCCCGGCTGTTCCTCGACGACATCCTGGAGGACGTGAGGCTCGCGTACAGGGCTGGAGTGATCCACACGGACCTCAGCGAGTACAATATACTGGTAGACGGCGAGGGAATGGTATGGATAATCGACTGGCCCCAATACACATCGACGGATCACCCCAACGCCATGGAACTCCTTGAGAGAGACGTCGGTAACGTGGTCTACTACTTCAAGCGAAAATACGGCCTACAGTACGACCTAGAACAGGCGTTGAAACGTGTAAGAGGCTAGCCGCTCAGCGTCATCTTTACGTCCAGCGCGCTGACGCCCTTGCCCTCGTCGTAGACGAGGATCGGGTTGATGTCCAGCTCCGCTAGCTCCGGGAAGTCCCAGACCAGTTCACCGATCCTCAGTATAGCCTCACGCGCCGCGTCGATGTCTGCGGGGGCCTGCCCGCGGACGCCTTTCAGCAGCGTGTAGCTGCGGGTCTCCTCCATCATCTCCTGGGCCTCCCTCTCGTTCATGGGGGCGAGCCTGAAGCTCACGTCCTTGAGGAAGTTTACGTAGATGCCTCCGAGGCCGAACATCACCATGGGCCCGAACTGGGGGTCCCTGCTCATGCCTATGATCATCTCCCGCCCCCTGGGCACCATCTTGTCCACCGTTATGCCGTATATCTTGGCGAGGGGCTGGGCCTTCCTGC
>CAZQOX010000010.1:0-16582 GCA_964594895.1 uncultured Candidatus Bathyarchaeia archaeon | reverse complement strand
TGATCGGGCTGGCGGGGGCGTTCATGAAGATACTCGGCCTCAGCGACTACGAGAGATTCACCCCCGACACATACTTAGAGGATAACCAAGACCTCTCCAACTACGGGCTGGACGCCACCGTCATCCACACCCCGGGGCACTCAGAAGGCTCAATCTGCATACATACGGCGGAAGGAGACCTGTTCTGCGGAGACCTCTTCAACAACAACAAGAGACCCGAGAAAGCCAGCCTAATCCAAGACCCAGACAAGCTTGAGGCCAGCTTAGAGAGAATCAGAGCCTTCGAGATCAAGACAGTCTACCCGGGACACGGCAAACCATTCAGAATGGAACAACTAGCAGAATAGACGGAGTTAGTAGAAGGAGGGTTAAAACACCACAGGGTTATCCGGCCGCTCCCCACGTATGACCTTCAGCACACCCTCCGCCACCTGCAGTGCCATCCTGGTCATGCCTTCTAGGTTGCAGGCGCCCAGGTGGGGCGTCAGTATCACGTTGTCCATCCCCAGGAGCGGGTTGTCGGCGCCGATGGGCTCCTCCTCGAAGACATCCAGCGCGGCCGCCTTGATCTTGCCGGACCCCAGCGCCTCGATCATTGCCGCCTCGTCGACCACCCTGCCCCGCGCCATGTTGACGAGTATCACGCCGTCCCTCATCAACCCGATCTCCCTCTATCCGATGAGTCGGTTGGTCTCGGGGGTGCCTGGGATGTGCAGGCTCACGATGTCGCTCTCCCCGAGGAGCCCGTCGAGCTCCATCCACTTGACGCCCATCTCCTTCTCCACGTCTGGCTTCCTTGTCCTCGACCAGTAGACCACGTCGGCGTCGAACGCCTTCACCCGTCTCGCGGTGGCGGTCCCTATCCTGCCTAGCCCGACGATGCCGACGGTCTTTCCCGCAAGCTCGCCGCCGATGAGGTCGCCGTACTTCCGGTTCCACTCTCCTCGCCGCACGGCCTTGTCGGCCGCCACGATGCGTCTTATCGCGGAGAGCATGATGGCCATGGTCATCTCGGCGACGGTGACGGTCAACGCGTCCGGCGTGTTGCACACAACCTTCCCGAGCTCACGCGCGGCCTCCAGGTCGACGTGGTCGCACCCCATCCCGTGGACCCCCACCACCTTGAGCCGCCTGCCCTTCTCCATCATCTCGCGGGTGATCCTGATGCTGCCCCTCGAGATTACCCCGTCAACCCCTTCGATGATCTCCATCAACGCGTCCTCGCTGCTCCCCGGCGGAAGCTCCACGACGTTGACACCCTCAGCCTTGAGGTAATCCACGCCGACCTTGTTGATCGGCTCAGCGACGACCACGGTGAACCCAGGCATATGTATCAGAGAGAGAAGGAGGCTGGGACGGTTAAGGCTTAAGATGAGGGTTGGGGCGTCTGCGTCCCCGCCGCGTCCCCTTCTGGGGCTCCTTCTTGGCGCGGCGCAGCGTCTCGTCCAGGGCGTCGCAGAGGCCGTCGAAGGTCTCCATGAGGCCCCAGCCCTCGTTCTCGGCGTTGAAGCTTACGTTCGGCCCCATGACTCGGGCGTTGAGACTATACCTCACCCTCTCACCCCGGGTGCTCTGCTTCTTGATCCTGACGCTGACCTCCGTTATGCCCTCGTGTATCTTCATGTTCTTAGCTACGATGCGTCTCAGCTTGTCCTCGGCGACGGCCCTCTCGAAGAAGCTCTCCTCGGTGATTCCCACGATGTAGACAGGTATCTCCTCCTCCACCCTGAGGCCCGCGATGAGGCCGAGGAGCTCCCTCGGCGTGACTATGCCGAGGACGACCCCCTCGTCGTCCACCATGAGGCAGGCGGTCTTCCCCGACTCTGATAGCCCCTGCACGACCTGGAGCATGTCGGCGTCCGGTCCCACGGTCAACGGCTGGGGGTCCATGACGCCGCTCACCTTACCGGGGAACCTGGTCCCCTTCTCCCCGACCACGTCGCCGCGGGTGGTCTTCGAGGCGGGGGTTATGAACGTGTGAACTATGATGTCGGAGGTGACCATGCCGATGAGCCTCCCGCCCCTCGTCACAGGGATGTTGCTAATGTTCTTGTCGAGCATCATCCGCCTCGCCTGGGCGACCCCGACCCCATGCTCCACGGTGATAACCGGGTTCTGCATGTACTCCTTCGCGGCCATGTTTCTGAGGTCCGACACCTCCGTCAACAAGTCGATTATGTCGATCTGCGAGACCACCCCGACGACCTCCCCCTTCTCGACGACGGGCAAAGCCCTCAACCCCATCTCCATGAGCGTCGCCGTGGCGTCCATAACCGTGGCCTCAGGGGCTAGGGTTCCCACATGATTCCAGATGCTCTCCACCTTGGTCCTCCCGGGCTGATCCACCCCCAACAGGTCGCGGAGAGATATCACTCCCACCCGGCCTCCCTTAGCGGCCACCGCCTCGGAGCGCCCCGCGTCCTTAAGGTAGCCCAGCACCCTGCTCACCTGGTCGCCGGGGCTGAACACACCCCCGGCGCCGTGCAGAAGCGTCCTAACCTCAGTCTGCGCTATCTCTACAAGCGTCTTCGTCAAGACCAGAAACCTGTTTAAACTGTTGTCTCCGAGGGTTAAATAGGTTGCATAACTTGGTTGTCTGACAAACCTATAAGACCCGCTTAATCACGGTGAGCGGAAACGAGACCACCGTGTGCACTCTCATGCTGCTCTACAGGCTGACGAAAGACTGTCGTGTGTTATCCCTCCACAACAGGTAATTCGGGAAGGACACCGTGGAGCAGCCGCCCCGGAGGCTGAACGGCTGCACGGCCGCCCCTCGACGTGGCGTAGGGCGACACATGGATAGCCATGAACGACTCGGCTCCTCGCCATAACCAACCAGGAGACCCAGCGACTCCTTGAGCCGGGGCGCAGCAGGGACCTCCATCCGCTGGCACAGCCCCGAGTGCAGGCAGACCTCGCCCACCGTCACGGCCGTCGCCGTCGAACCGTCAACTCTCTCGTCTGCTACTGCGAGGGAGACGCCTGCGGGAACAGGTTCAAGGACTACACTGAACGATCTGACCTGCTACAGGTCATATCGAAAAAAATTAGGAGGCCAGGGTCTTGCCTACGCCCTTCTTCTCGGCGAGCTCCAGGACCTTGCTCGCCGTGCCGACGTCCTGTATGGCTAGGCCGGTGGCCTTGAAGACGGTGATCTCGTCGGGCTTCTCGCGGCCCTTCTTCTTGCCCGCGACGACGGTGCCCAGCTGGGCGTATACGTCGTCCTCGGTGATGACGCCCTCCTCCTTGGGGACCCTGAAGTCGCCTGTGACGAAGGCCTGGGGTATGAAGTCGACGACAAGTTTGTCCGCCTTCTCGATGACGCTGGTCATGAGCTCCCGTTTGGCGCCGGTGTCGGCTCCGATGGCGCTGACGTGGCAGCCCTTCTTGAGCCAGGCGCCGTCCATGAACGCCTCGGGGCTCGGGGTGCACGTGATGACGATGTCGCTTCCCTCGGCCGCCTCCCTGGCGCTGTCCACCGGGACAAACTCGACCTTGGGGAACATCTTCTTCATCTCCTCGGCGAACGTCTTCTTGGCCTCCGGGATGATGTCGTAGACCTTGACCTTCTTGACGCCCGGCCTGACCTCCATGAGGCCCATGACCTGGCTCCTACCCTGAACGCCTGCCCCGCAGACGCCCGCCACCGTGCTGTCCTCCCTGCTCAGGTACTTGATGCCTGTGGCGCCGGCTGCGCCGGTCCTGAGGGCGGTGATGTAGGTGCCGTCCATGATGGCGAGGGGGACGCCGTTCTCGGGGCTGTTGAGTATGATCCTGGCGATGACCGCCGGCAGCCCGTACTCCTTCTTGTTTCCCGGGTGAACCGTCACGATCTTGGTGCCCGCGGCGCCGAGGCCCGGCATGTAGGCGGGCATGGCGATGAGGACGCCCTTATCGAAGTGGAGGTAGACCCTGGGCGGCATCTCTATGTTGTCGTTGCCCATCTCGCGGAAGCCGCCCTCGACGGCCTCCAACGTGCTCTTCATGTCGAGAACCTGCTTAACCTCGTCCTGTGTAAGGTATAACGTCATTACGAGTCACCAAATGATGGGGGTGCAGCGTTTTTAACGATTACGAGGAACCGGGTTCACTCTATTCTTTTGCCGGGGAACCATGTGTTCTAGGGTTAGGGCGTGAACTTGCCGCCGTCCGTGAAGACCCTCATCAGCTCGGAGTAAAGATAGTTGAACCCCTCGTTGGTGGTCGACGACACAGGCACGGGCGCGAACTCGACCCCCAGGCGGCCTATGACCTCCATCATGTCCTGGCTGAGGAGCCTGTTCATGCCGGTTAGCCGGGCGTCTATGGCATCCTCCAGCAGGTAAGCGTCCTCGGCCCAGCCCACTATCTCCTCCACCTCCGCCTCATTCAGGAGGTCTGTCTTGCTGATGACCTGGAACTGGGGGAGCAGGAACCGGGTGTTGATGGCGGACGCCAGGAACATGTTCATGACGTAGTTCAGGGGGTCCCTGCAGAAGACGCCGTCGAAGAGGTAGATGACGCCCTTCTTGTAGTCCGTGAGCTCCCGGGCTATCTGGGCTCCTATGTCGCGGAACGCGAAGAGCTCCATCTGGCCGGGAGTGTCAACGATGCATATGTCCGGGGTGAAGTCCTCTATGTCGTTGCTCAGGTCCTGTACTATGCCGGCCATCATGTCGTGCGCCAGCATGAGGCCGCCGTTTGGGCCCAGCCCGTATTCCTCCATGAGCTCCTCGACCTTGATGTACCCCCGGACATCCACGTTGGCCGCGTAGGGAAGTATCATGCTCCCAGGGTCCAGGTTGACGGCCATGACGTCCTCCCTGTTGAACTCTAGGAACCTGGTGAACTTGGCGGTGAAAGTCGACTTGCCGCACCCGGCAGTGCCTAGGACGAAGACGAGGCTCAAGCCTCGGTGAACTCCCTGAACCTTCTATACGCCTCGGGGAGGCTGTGCCGCCTCGGCGGCCTCTTGAAGCCGTAGGCGCAGACGGGCTCCACGGCGCCGCCGACGCCCCTGTCCATCGCGACCTTGAGGCCGCGTATGCAGTCTATGAGCACGGCTCCCGCGTTGGGTGCGTCCTCGGTGCTGAGCTTCACGTCCATGGTGAACTTGGCGCCGCCGAAGTAGCTGCCCTTCACGTAGAAGAAGCTGTCCCTGCCGTTGACGAGGAAGTCCACGAAGTCGGCCGACCCGGAGACCAGGGGGAAGTCGTACCCCACGGCGCTCTTCACCGCCTCGGTCTTAATCTTCCGCTTGATGTCCCGGCTCTTCTCCAGGGTGTTGATGGACTCGCTGCCGCCGCCGACGTCGAGCTGGTAGCTCTCATCGACCCGGACGCCCCTGCTGTCGAGGAACTCGAGGAGGCCGATGTGGAACGCCGTCGCGCCCATCTGGCTCATGAGGTCGTCTCCAGCCAGCGGCAGCCCCTTGCGCCTGAAAGCGGAGACGATGTTCAGGTCGTTCACGACGCCCAGCGGTGTGGCGTTGAGGAACCCGCAGCCCGCCTCCAGCGCCGCGTCGACGTAGAGCCTGCTCGCCTTGTTGCTGCCACCCGAGATGAGATTCAAAAGTATATCTGTCTTCGCCTCCCGGAGCGCCGCCGCCACGTCCACCGGCTCGGCGTCGGCGACCACGATCTTGCTCAAGGTCTCGGGGCCGAAGGTGTCCGGCGCCGGCCCCATCCGCACCTCGACGCCCTGCTCACCGACGTCCATGAACCTCGGCGCCTTGTTGGGCTCGGCGTACATTGCCTCGGAGAGGTCTCTTCCTATCTTATTCCTGTCGATGTCGAACGCGGCGACGACCCTCGTCTCGCCGACGCCGTAGCCCCCGATCACCGGGTTGAGCAGCCCCCGTTTACTCCCGTTAACCCTGTAGTACTCGAGTCCCTGTATCAGGGCTGAGCAGCTGTTGCCCACCCCCGCCACAGCCACACGTATCTCACCCAACTCTTTTCACCGTATCACCTAGAAACACAGGCGACACCTATACAAGGTTAACGTTTACCTATGCGATGGATCTGCGCTTCCTCGGGTACGCGATCCTGCTGTGCCTGAGCCCCAGCTTGACGACCAGCTCAGCCATCTTGAGGGAGACCTCTGCGCCGTCGAGTATGGGGACGCCTAGGCTCTCCCTGAACCTCTTCCCCAGCCCCCAAAGCGCCAGACAGCCTAGGACGAAGACGTCTCCCTCACGCCTCTCGATCCTCTCGGCGATCTCCTCCCGTAACGCCTCCACCGTCCTGTCGAGGTCCTTCCTCATCTCCAGCACAGGTATATCGGGGACGACTCTGCACGGTTTACGTCCAAGGACCATCGACAGCGCCGTCATGGACTCGCCGGGGCCGATGACCGGTATGTCCACGAGCTCCCTGGCGGCCGCTAGGGCCGGGTCGCCGCCGCACCAGATGATGGCCGCGTCGACGCCGTCACGCTCGGCCTCCCCGACCAGCCTCAGGACGTCGGGTCCAGCGAGCACCGCGTCTGCCTCCGACTCGATCGCCGGCGGACCCACATCCACCTGGACCGCCTCGACCTCAGTGCCAGGGTCCGCTATCTCCCTAAGATAGCTCAGACGCTCCTCGATGCCGTCGTCCGTGAGCCCTGTGATGGGTATGATGAGCCTTATCCGCATGACAACCGATGAACACTCGTCTTAGAACGAAAAAAGTCTTCCCCGTCTGGGTTCGAAGGTTTATAAAAAGAAGAGAATTAAGGTTTCTGACGTTTTTTCTTTTGTTGAGGATAGGAACTGGGCTAGGGTTAGGCAGTTAGCCTGTTCCCTCGGGCTCTTCCCCGTGTTCCTCACCCTCTTCGCCCTCGTATTTCTCCTCTATGTTGTCGATCATGTCGCCCAACGCGTCGAGTCGCGCCTCCAGCTCCTCCAGGTCATCGGTGTCCTCCGCCTGGTCTAGGTCAGCCTTGATCTCATCCAGTTTGGCTTCAAGCTCTGACGTGTCTTCGCCTTTTTCTTTGAGTTCAGCGATCTTCTCCTCGAGCTCCGTTATCTTTTCCTCGATCTTCTGTCTCTTCTTCTCGAAGTCGTCGTCTGTATCCTCCCCGGTAATGCCCTTTGTTTTACTGTTGCCACCTTTGCCCTTGTCTTCATCTGTCTCGTCGTCGGTCAAATCGTTGTCTGTTCCATCTTTGTCGTCGTATTCCTCTTCCATGTTGTCGATCATGTCGTCGAGCTCGTCGAGGATGCCGTCGGCGTCATCGATCAGACCCTGGGCTGCCTCCTTGTTCCCTGCGTCCATCTCGTCGTTCGCCTGAGAGAGCAGGCCTTCAGCCTCGTTGAAGAGACTCATGAGTTCGTCGGTCGGTGCTCCGAGGCCTTCGAGCTCCATTATCCTCTCCCTGTACCTGTTCAGCTTGGACTCGTATTTGTTGAGCTCGTTGATCTCGTCGACTACGTCATCGTCAACGTCCTTGTCTTTGCCGACCCTTTTGGTTTCCTTGACCAGCCCCTTCAGGCTGTCCACCGCGTCGTCCAGATCGTCCCTGTCTACGTCGATGTCGTCAAGGCCGGCGATTATGGCTTGGAACTCCTCCCTGATGGCCTGCGAGTCGTCCTCCGAGAGACCGTACTTCTCGAGTATCCTGAGCATCTTGGTCTCAAGTTGCTGGACCCTGTGCCTCGTCTGGTTGATGAAGTGCTCCATCTTATCCTTCTTCATCTGGTGGCTGAGGCTCTGGAGCGTGCCGGTGAGCCTGCCGATTGTGCCGTTTGCCTCGCCTAGCAGAGACCCTGCGGTTTCCATGTCTCCCTGGTTCAGGGCTTCCTCTAGTTGAGATAGAGATTCTTCCGCTTCGAGGATTAACTCATCCGCCTCGGATGTGTCGATTCCCTGAGTCGTCAGCTCTCCGGCTATAGCCTTGAGTTTCTCTATGCGGTCGACGGCTTTCTCGTAGCCTGCCAGCAGCTTGTACGTGTCGTCTTCTTCCCCTGTCCCGGTTTCGTCGTACTCGTCTGTCTTCAGCGCCAGCGAGGCCGCTTTCCCGTACTTGTTAAGGGCTTTCGTCGCCACATCGATGGACTTCTCATAGTCGCCGGCGTCGTAGAGTGCCTGTGCTTCGTCGCGGAGCTCGTCCGCCTCGTCAAAGGCCCCCTGCGCGTCTTCAGGTACCTCCCCGCCTCCCGCGACTATGGAGTCAAACAGCGGGGTGACCTCTGCACGGCTGTCCTCCAGTAATTCTAGCAGTGTCTCGGCTGCCTGCTGGGGTGTCCCCGTGTCCTCAGCGGCTGCGAAGCTTATTCCCCCGGCGGCCGAGGAGGCCAGCAGCATTATCAGGAGCGTCGTGATCGCCTTCTTCATTGTTTTTATCTTCATTGTTTCGCTCACTGCCCAGACCTCTGGCTCCTTTTTATAATAAGAACCCGGAGGAACCGTTTGGAACTCTAGTTTCATGGTTGACCCCCCTGATCCTTGAGCTGGAGGTATGTTTCCCGTCCTATGGTGCTCACTTCGAGCAGTCCCTCCTCCTCAAGCCGCTTGATCATCCGCCAAGCACTGGATTTGGGGATGTCGAAACGCTCCCTGACCTCGGTTATGAACGCGCCGCCGGCGTCCTGGACGTACCTGAGGACCGCCTTGTCGTCGGTCCTGAGGTGCGGGCGGTCCCTGAACACGGCGTCGAGGTCCACCATGGGTGCCTGTGCCTCGGGTTTCTCTGGAAGCATACGTTGTCTGCTGCTCAGGTACGTGTATCCAGCAGCCAGCAGAACCACGATGGCTACGCCTAAGATTATTAGCGTCTGGTTGTCACCCTTCTCGGGCTCGGCGTTGAGAGCCGCATCGTAGGCCTGCTCTGCCTTCGTCAACGAATCCTCGTATTCACCGCCCTCATATGCGTCGGTTGCCTCGTCGAGGAGCTGGTTGGCCTGCGTCAACGCCTCCGCGCCGACCTGCCCCGCCTTCGTCTCGATGAGACCCTCAGCCTCTTCTATGGCGTTCACGGCTTCATCGGCGGCGGCCTCTGTCTCCTTCGCCTCCTCCACGGCTTGAAGTGACAGCTGCTCCGACTGGGGGTATAATCCGTCCGTGTAGGCTTCCCTCGCCCTGCCGAGGGTCTCCTCGGCGGCGTCCACGACGACTCCCTTGAGCCTTACCTCGTTCACCGTCTTTTCGGCGTTGTTGAGCAGGACGAGGGCGTGCTCCTTGGTGCCTGTCGTCCCTAGCATATATGAGACGGAGGACGAGCCGGGGGGCATCGTCACGATGGCTTTCCCGTCGACTATTGTGATGCCGCTCGGCGTGGGCGATATGCCCACCAGCACCGCGTCTCGTGGGAGAGTGAGGATGGCGTTTATCTGCGAGGAGACGCTCACGGCCCATATGGAGCCCGTCTTGTTTGTCAGGGACTGCGTCGAGTAGGATATGGTTATCTCGTTGGCTCCTATGGAGTCGACCTCGACTCCGCCATCGATGGGGGCCCAGTCCAGGATTATCCCGTCTGGGTCGACCACCAGCAGATCCATGTACGGGTCACCGGGCAGCGTGACGTTAACCCTCGCCAACGTGGGCTCGGGCTCCACCACGTACTCCACGTTGACGCTCCCATCCGAGAACACGTCGAGGACCATGGTCACAGGCGAGTAGTCCTGCCCCTGGGCCGTCGAAACAAACAGCGACGCCGACAGCATTAGCAATAAAACCAGCTTAGTTTGCGACACCCGTTTCATCACTCAACTCTTTAAAATTAGATTATATTATTTCATCTCTAAAGTGATTATGGCGTAATAATATAGAAAATAAATCATCGAAATAAACGAGTAACTGTTTTACCGGCCCAGAGGCTTCGTCATGACGAACCCATCCTCGTCTCCATAGTATCCTTCGACCTTCCTGAGGTACACGTAGCCTCTGCGGCTGTAGAGCCTCTGGGCTTCCACGTTGGACTCCCTCACCTCGAGGTAAGCAGCCGCAGCACCCAGCCTAAGGAACCCGGCCTCAAGCTCATCCATCAGCATGGTCCCTACGCCTCTATCCCTGTGCCGGGAGTCGACGGCAACATTCATGACGTGGCCCACCTTTCTACCGTTTCTCTTCGCATCCACCTCGCCCACGGTGTAGCCCACCAACTCTTCCCCGGCGGCCGCCACGATGAAGAGCTCGGGGTTCATGTTAGCCATGAGCCTGAAGAAGTTCATCGACCACGGCGTCGGGTAGCTACTCCGCTCGATCCTGTGGACCGCCTCAAGGTCCCCTTCCGTGAGCCTCCGAAGCCTGATTTCCTGCATTACCTGATCACTTTCTGGCTGGTCGACTTGGACAGCTGGTATATGCCTCCGAAGGTGAACGCCAGGCCCCGCAACAAGTCTAACACCGGGTAGGCTAGGAGCTTCCATAGCTTCCCGGTGCTGACGCTTATCGGCAGATAGTAGAGCATGATGACGAGCATGAAGAGGCCCAGAGAGCCGAGGCCGAGGTTCAGGGGCAGAGGTTGCCTGATCTTCAGCCACAGGTACATCATGAAGAGGAAGAAGGCTAGCATGCCTGTCATGAATATCATGTACGACGAGAACCAGTATGCCAGGTTACTCGTTCTTTTATGGATGAGGAGCAAGGTTCCTCCCCTACCGTAGTTGAAGTGCTGCTTCATGAGGCCCCCCAGCGTGGACCTGTGCAGGTGGAGGACGTTCACTTCGGGGTCGAGCACGATCCTGAAGCCCTTTAAGCCCATCTCCTCGACGGGCTCAAGGTCGTCGAAACCATAGCGTATGTTCTCGTCGAAGAAGTCGACTCGCGCCAGGGCGCTTCGCCTGAACGCCATGTTGGCGCCCGCCGGGAACTGCAGCAGCCTGAGGTCTGTAGTCTCTATCCTGAAGTGAAAACCCGGGGTCACCTGGAAGAAGGTCTCGTCCATATAGTTGCTAAGGGTGTTATGCTTGTCGTAGCCCTTTAAAGCGCCTCCGACGAAGCCTACGCCCGAGTCCTGGAAGTTAGCCACGATGGCTTTTGCCCAGTTCGGGGGGACGACGCAGTCGCCGTCGGTGAATGCGATGATCTCTCCAGCGCTGTACTTGATCCCCGTGTTCCTGGCCGCGTTGAGCCCCTTTCCCTCCTGCTGGATGAGCCTCACAGGGTACTCCTCGACTATCTCCTTAGTGCCGTCCTTTGAGTCGCCGTCGACTACGATCATCTCCAGTTTATCCTCGTCGTAGTCGAGCTTCATGAGGGACTCCATGAGGTCCCGTACAGAGTTGGCGACATTCATGACCGGGACGATGATGCTTAGCGTCGACTCATCACTATTCGGCACCATGATCCATTATCTCATCACGTGATATGACTTTCGTATATACACCAGTCTAGTTAATTTTACCTCTGATGAAGGGGACCTCGAACAGCTTCTCGGAGAAAGTGATCCTGCTCCGGTTGTAGAAAGTGAGGTCGCCGGGGTTGTGTCCCCACCTCGCCGGCCCCAGCAGCTCCCCGTGATCAGACGTGATTATTACATCGGTTTTTCTCCCCGACTCCTTCACGGCGTCGAACAACCTCGATAACTTGCCGTCAATGAACTCTACGGCCCGCCTCTGGAAGCTATATACCGAGTCCGGCCTCTGCACAGGGTAAGGTATCTTAGCCTTCACTCCATCGTAAATTGGAGTATGGGTCTCCATCAGTAATAGGACAATGAAGGTCTTATCATTGCTAGCATAGAAATGGATGGCGTCATCGACGATCTCCTCCACCGCGGTCTCGCCCTCATATTTAATGAACTGCTTCTCATCGAACTCCTTCAAGAAAGCCCCGTCGAGGTTGAGGTCGAGCAGGGGCACCACGACGTTGGACGAGAATATGGCGTTCCTGTACCCGTCTCTATGGAACTCACGAGGCAACCAGGCCCACTTCTTGTAGGGGTAGAGCCTGCTGACGTTGAGCCCTATGGGAGGGAAGTTCATGAGGAAGCCCACGAACGAACTGGGGGTGAAGCAAGCGAAGCTGTGTGCCTTCCGCAGTTCCCCTATGGACTTCATGTTCGGCGCATCGGCATCCCTGAAAACGTCGTAGCGGCATGAGTCTAGGCATATGAAGAGGAAGTCCATCTTGTTCTCAGGGTCCATGGACTGGAGGATGTCTCTCTTTACCTTAATTACGTCATAGAAGTAATCTGACATTCCTAACTCCTCATGCTATCATGTCGCTTATCATTTTTTTCTGTTCGAAAGGATCAATTATATCGAGTACCTCGTAGATTATTATTGCAAAGAGACGATCCAGGAGTTTTCTGTCTTCAATGAATAGACATCGGAAAATGTTCTATGGTGTTGGCATCATTCTTTTCATCCTCTACTTAGTTGTTACCAATCCCTTCGCCGTGTTGATGGATGTGGGTAAATTCAATTATAGAATGTTTATTTTCGCGGTTCTATTGAACTGGGTGGGCCTCTTCTTCCTCGCCGCGTCGTGGCATACGCTGCTCAGGGTGCTTCAGGTTAGGATCAGCCTGTGGCGCTCAGTCCAGATGACCTTCGTTAGCATGTTCGTGGTCTGGATGCTACCCGTCCCATCCGGCGTCGAGATAATCAAGGCCTACCTGGTGCGGGGCGAGGAGGGCAGCAACCTGGGCAAGGCCGTGAGCTCCGTCATAGTGAACAAGGTCTACTACTTCATCAGCTTCGGCGTCCTCATCACACTCGCCGCCGGGGTCTCGTTGTTGGGAGGCGACGGCATCCCCGTCCAACCGTTGATGGTATGGTTCGTGGTGCTCTACGCCCTCGCAAATACCCTCGTCTTCGGCCTGGCTCTGACGCCTAGACGCCTACAGCGGCTCTACGAGGGGAGCCCGGGCTGGGTGCGGAGGAACCTCCTCGACAGGATATACAACCCCGAGATGGGCTTAGGCGGCTTCCCCGTGTTCGTGGACGAGATAGGTAAGGCCATGGAGAGTCTCCGTGGGAGGCCTCTCGAGAACCTTCTATCCCTCATCATGGTGGGGTTCCACTGGAGCACAGGCGCAGTGACGGCGTACCTCGTCGCCATGTCCCTAGGCCAGCGCGTCAGCTTCTGGGTAGTAGTGCTCATCTACGCGGTCATCGAGTTCATCCAGCAGCTGAACATCGTCATCCCCAGCGGCCTGGGCGTAGTGGACGCTGGGCTCACGGGGGCCTTCACCGTGGTGGGTGTGCCCCTCGGGGCCGCGTCGGCCATAAGCCTGCTGACCCGCCTCGCCACGTACTGGTTCGAGCTGGTGCTCTGCGGGGCGGTTAGCCTCCACTTCGGCTACAGGGAGGCTCTGGAGGGCTTCGAGGGGTTGCGATAGCCTTTTATCCCACTACCGTGCTGTATCGCTAGTGATATAGATGGAGTTCACGCTTCAGATGGCTGAACAGGTCCTCTTGTACGTCGCCACATACCTCCTTGGGATGGCCTTCGCCGGCAGCTTCCTGGGCAGAAGATGGATGGGGACCGTGGACGTCTTCCTCCACAAGACCTTCAAGCTGGATGTCACCATCGGCAAGTACCTCTACTGGAAGCACTTCTGCTGCATACCCAACCCACCCAAGCCCAAGAACATGCGGAGGCCCACGGGCCTCGCGGGCATGCTCTTCACGAGGTTCATAGAGTAGCGCAGCCGACCGGAAACATAAAAAAGCCTCACGGGGGTCAAACAAGCATGCTCCGACTCGGGGTCATCGGATGCGGCCGCGTCACCACCATGTTTCACCTCAGGGCCATCAGGGACGTCAGTGAGGTCGAGGTCGCCGCCGTATCCGATGTCAACGAGAAGCGGATGCGCGCGGTAGCCAACGAGTGCGGCGCTGAGGCGTACACCGACTACCGCGAGCTTCTCAGAGACCCGGGGATCGACGCCGTAGTCATCAACACGCCCCCGAGGTTCCACGAGGAGATGGTTCTTGACGCCATTGGCAGCGGAAAACACGTCCTCTGCGAGAAGCCGCTGTCGGAGACGGTTGAGGGGTGCATGAAGATAAAGGAGGCCCAGCGCGAGTCGGGGCTCGCGGTGCTCCCCGCCCACAACTACGTCTTCACGCCGTGCCTGACGCGGCTAATCGACCTCGTGGAATCAGGCGCCATAGGGGGTTTGAGGAAGCTGACCCTGGCGTTCGAGAACAACCTCAAGACGTACAGGTCCCAGACCGACTTCAGGATCACGACGGCTAACGGCGTCGTCCAAGACATGCTGCCGCATATACTCAGCGTGTCGGCGCCGGTCGCAGGGGGTGCGGTGGACGTGAAGGAGCTGCGGTGGTGGTGCGAGGACTACGAGGTCTGCGACAACATGGAGACCATCATCGTGACCGAGCGGGGGGTAGACCTGGAGTGCAGCCTGAGCTGGACCAAGCTGGTCCCCAGGTTCAGCGTCGAGGCCCACGGACACGAGGGCAGCCTCAAGGCGGAACTGATGATAAAACCCTACCAAGTCTCTCTGGAGAAAGAGGGAAAGAAGAAGGTCTACAGGGATCATTGGCTGAAAGGGTATCTTGACCTCGTCAGGTTCAAGCACCCCAGCTTTAGGAACCAGTACGTCCACTTCGACCGTTTGGTCCATGGCCTGGAGGCGCCTAGAATCACTGTGGATGACGAGGCTCATATCCTCAGGGTTATAGAGAAGATCTCCGAGATGATGTAGAGGGGAATGGTATGTTGAGCCGGGTCTCTGTGGTTCGCGCCGGTGGCGACGTCCCCGCAGCCGTGCGGCACAGCGTCGAGCTCATAGACGCGCCTCTGCCTCGCGGCGTCGACGCCGTCGTCAAGCCCAACATCTGCAACGCCAAGAACCCGGAAGGCATGGTGATCACCGACTTCAGGGTGATCGAGGCGGTCGTGAGCCTCCTAAAAGATAGAGGCTGCGACGTCACCGTGGTGGAATCAGACAACATCTCGGGCACGGCGGACGCCAGGGCCGAGAGATCCGGCCTACTGGCGCTCCTCGACGAGCTCGACGTACGATGGCTTAACCTGAGCCACGACATCTACGAGGAACACGAGGTAGCCGGGACAGTCCTCAGGATGCCTAAAACCGTCATGGATGCCGAGTACTTCGTCAACCTCCCCAAGATGAAGACCTGCGCCCACACCCTGGTGACCCTGGGCATCAAGAACCTATACGGCGTGTTCCAGAGGAGGGAGAAGGGCAGGCTCCACAGGTACCTGGACGAGATACTCCCCTACCTGGCTGAGACCATCAGAAACGACCTGGTCGTGGTGGACGGCTTGACCTGCATGGAGGGGAACGGGCCGGTCGTCGGGAACCCCGTCTGCCTCGACGTAGTCGCTGCAGGCGTCGACATAGTCTCAGTGGACTCTGTGTGCAGTAGCCTCATGGGGTTCGATCCCGCCGAGATAACGCACATCGCATCATCCTTTGGTCGTGCCCCCGGCATGGTAGACGTCGAACGGATCGAAGTGGTGGGGGAAGACTGGACGCGGCTTGTCCACGAGTTCGAGCCCCCGTACACCCTCAAGGCCACCCTCAAGAGCCTGCGTGCCATCAAGGACGTATACCTGACCAAGTAACTAGGAAACTGCTTTGCCTCGTCCACGATAAACGATATATTCCGTTGCGGCACCCTGACAGGGGATGAATAGAGCCATCAAGGTGCTTCTGCTCTCCGTGTTCGTGGCGATGCTGGGCCTCGGCATCGTCAGCCCCATCATGCCACTGTACGCCGAGAGTCTGGGCGCCACCTACACTCAGGTAGGGCTGCTGAGCTCGGCGTGGAGCATATCCAGACTCATATTCAGCGCTCCCGCGGGGAGGTTCAGCGACTCCACCAGCAAGAAGAAGGTGATGGTCGCCGGGCTGCTCGTCTACGCGGTCGTCAGCCTCATGTACGTGTTCGCGTGGGACTTCAACTCGCTCCTCTCGTTCAGATTCGTCCACGGCCTGGGCTCCGCCATGACCATGCCCATCGCCATGGCCTATGCCGCAGAGCTGGCGCCTGAGGGCGAGGAGGGAAGGTACATGGGAACCATGAACTTCGCCATGTTCGGCGGCATGGGGTTCGGGCCTCTCCTCGGAGGCAGCCTCACCGACATGTTCAACATGAGCGCACCCTTCTACTTCATGAGCGGGCTCACCGCCCTGAGCTTGGTGCTCGTGATACTGTTCCTGCCCGACTTGGGCTCGACGACGTACGCAGTAGACAAGCCCAAGCCCTCGTTCAGGAGGGTTTTATCGAATAGGGTGTTGTTGGCTAGCTTCGTGTTCAGGGCCGTGAACGCCCTCGGCCGCGGAGCCATCATGGCGTTCCTGACAATCTTCATGACCAATGTGGCCGCAGACGGCGGCCTGGGGCTATCAATTACAGAGGGGGGCATCGTGCTCTCTGTGGGCCAGCTCTCCTCGGCTTTTCTCCAGAGGCCGTGCGGCGATCTGGCGGATCGCCACGACAAGAACAAGTTGATCATGATGGGGGGCCTGGTGGCGGTCGTCGGCATGGCCTCGTTCCCATTCGCTCATAGCTTCTGGCAGGTGCTGAGCGCCAGGCTCCTGTTCTCGGCTGGAAGCGCCTTGATGACGCCGGCCATCACCGCGATAGCGGCCATCGAGGGGCGCAGCCTAGGCATAGGTACCACCATGAGTGTCCTGCAGAGCGCCATGAGCCTGGGAATGATGGCCGGGCCGC
>CAZQOX010000009.1:0-16984 GCA_964594895.1 uncultured Candidatus Bathyarchaeia archaeon | reverse complement strand
CTCAGCCTGTCCTCGATGACAGCCACCACCTCGGTCGGGGAGCGTGTGCTGAACAAGATGGCCCTGCCTCTGCGGCGGGTCACCCTTACGGCTTCACCGTAGTTCATGAGGTAGCCCACGCTTCCGTCCCACCCCCACCTTATCCCCAGGCCGCCGTACCTCCAGAACGACGGCTTCTCAGCCTCGACGAGGAGGACCTCCGACAGCGGTATGCTGGTCCCTATGACGCCGAAGGCGACGCTGAGCTGGCTCTCCGTCACCCTGATCCTCAGTGTCCTGAGGCTGAAGTAGAGGAATATTATGAGCAAATCCGCGAAGATGAGGAGGGCCTGCGACGATCTTGGGAGCCTGGCGTTGAAGGGGCTCATCGACAAGTAGGTCAATAGCACGATTACAGCCGCGAAGAAGACATGGAATAGGAGGTGGGCCTCGTAGTCCTCGCCGTAGAGCAGCTCGCCTGAGGTGGTCATGAAGTCTCTCGTCTACGGTTTCGTTTCTGTAGATATAGGCTTAGCCACGGAGTGAACCTTATACACGCCGAGGGCGAGTACTCTCCGAGTTGCCATGAGTTCTGTGTGGCCTGACGGTAAGAGGTGCAGCGTGTGCTTCACGTTCGATCTTGACGCCGAATACGTGTTCATGGGGAACATGCCCGAGGTAGCGGATATGCCCCGGGTCATCTCTCAGGGAGACTACGTGTGGAGGGCGGGCATCATCCCACGCATCCTCGACCTCCTCGACGATCACAGGATTAAATCGACGTGGTTCGTGGTGGCCATGAACGCAGTTAACCACCCCGAGGAGGTGGCGGAGATCGTTAAACGGGGACACGATGTCGCGACCCACGGCTGGGTGCACGAGAAGATCACAGACCTGGGCATGGAGGAGGAGACGGAGAGGAGGCTTAAGTGTGTGCAGGCCATCGAGGACGCTACAGGCTACAGGCCCGTGGGGAACAGGACGGCCGGCGGCGAGCTGAGCCCCAACACGCTGGACATACTCGCGGAGAACGGGTTCATCTACGACAGCAGCCTCAGGGGCAGCGACACGCCGTACACGTTGCCCAACGGCCTCGTCGAGGTGCCCAGCTACTACGAGATGGACGACTTCCACATCTTCGCGGATTACCCCTTCGGCAACTACAAGGCGCGGATGATGAGCCCGGAGACCGGCTACCAGATATGGACCAACGCCTTCGACGGCTACTACCGGTACGGCCTCTGCTGGACAAGCATGTTCCACCCCCAGATAATAGGCAAACCCGGCAACATCATGCTCTTGGAACGCACCGTAGAATACATCGAGAAGCACCCCGACGTATGGTTCGCCACGGCCCGGGGGATAGCGGAACACTGGAAAAACAGAAGCCGGTGAAGGGGCCCTGGAAAAACGACAGCGTAATGCCTGGGGACTGATCTGACAAAGTTCTGCTGTGTACTTCGATGCGGCGACTAGTCAGCCGGCGGCCTTAGGCATGCGGGCAGGTTCGCGTGAGAACGATGGTTGGCCACGCAAGCGCAGCAGAAGCCTCTTCTCTCGCACTCCTCGTTGGTGCATGCACAGCTGTCGAGGTTGGTGGCCTTTTTAACACAATCCAGACTCATGGTCGAATAGCTGTGTATGGCTAGATAAAAAGGGTGGGGAGGCTGCTACTCTTTGACCACGATGGTCCCGCTGAGATAGTTGAACAGCCTCTGCTGCTTGTCCGGGTACAGTAGCCAGCCGACTATGACGTCCAGCGGCAGGAGGAAGGCCTTCCCGACGGCCTGGTACATGCTCCTGCTCACGTCGATGGGCTCGCCGCGTAGATCCACTACCCTGATCTTCATGGCTCTCTTGCCCAGGCTCTGCCCCTCTGTGCCCTCCAGGTACGACCAGTAGAGGAACAGGAAGACGCTGTTCACGCCTATGTTGAGGAAGGGAAACGGGTCGTGCCACCTGAGCGGCCAAGCGAACATCCCCGCCACTATCCCTACAAGCAGAGAGTCGATGAGGAAGGCCACGAGCCGCTCGCCCCACGAGGCAAGCACGATCTCGTCAACGTGCTGCCTGGCTCCGCAGCCGGAGCAGTACTCGGCGTCCTCGCTGAGCTCCTTTCCGCACTTCTTACAGTACACCATCAGATGCGCCTCCTAGTCTCTCCTGACTGCGGCGACGTAGATAATCAGGGCTCCTAGCCCGAAGCAGACTAGGCCGCCGAAGAGCAGCCCCTTGCCTATGAAGTCGAGGAAGGGCGCCTTCACGCCGAGCCCGGCGTCCACGTCTACGCCAGCGGAGCCGTCGAGGTTCATGATGACTATCCAGTAGTCGCCCTCCTCGGGCGCCCACTCCAGCGTCAGCTCGTCGCCGATGGCGTAGGCCGACCATATGCCCAGGTCGGCTGGCGAGCCTTCGAGCGGGTCTCCGCTGTACCTCCTGTAGGTTATCTGGGGGTTGCCGTCGTAGGGGTGATCCATGTCTACGTCGACGATGGCGTTGTACGCCTTCCCGGCGAAGACGGGGGCGGCGTCGGACTCCTCCGCTATCCCTATGAACACGTCTTTGCCGTTGTTGCTCTCCAGCGTGAACTTCAGGTCGATGAAGTCCCCCGGCTCTGGTCGCCAGTACCTCACCAGGGGTCCATCGATCTCGTCGATGACCATCTCGTCTATGTGCATGGGCCTGAACACGATGGCCTGTGTGCTGGTCCCCAGGTCTACGCCGCTTACGCCGATGTAGCCGTAGCCGTCGTTGAGGCTCCGGGTGACCCCCATCAGGGCCGTCCCTCCGATCAGTATGGGGACGCCCACGAGTATCAGGAGGCCGCCGAAGAGCACGACCAGCACCTTGCCTGCGTCCCAGCCGCGGCCTCTGGGCTTGGTGTACAGTATGTCCGTAGCCCTGAGGTCGGCTCCGCAGTGGGGGCAAAACTCGGTTCCGTCCTCCACCTCTTCTCCGCATTTCTTACAGTATTGCACAGTGTTTCACTGGTCTCGGAGACGGTTTCAGACTTTTAAGGGAATTTCAGTATTTCTTCAGAATTGGATCACAAACTATGCTGAATCTCTTCATAAATACTTCAAGCGAGTTTCAGAAAACGTGTCTCAGAAACCCGAGTCAAGAATAACAGGTTACTTGAAGAGAGAGGGTCCTAAAATCAAACAGAAAACAAGCCTCACCCCATGAAAGAAAGCACCAGAACGCCCCGGACATGAAACCTACCAGCATAAAAAACAGCGTGTCAATGAACATATCAGCGCCAAACCCACCACATAATTTCCTGATATGACCGGTAACCGGTAATATGGATGCTAGACGACAGCCCACACACCTTAAATCCGTCACCGGGGACGAGAACCCCATGAGGCTCAAGGTGGTGAAGCCCCACAGGGCGTCCTTCAGCTACAACGTCGCCTTCAAGAAAGGCGACAGGGTCAAGGTGGGACGCGAAGACCCCGAGATGCCCGGCTGGCACTGGTGCCAAAACCACGAGGGCGTATGGTCGTGGATACCAGAGGAGTACCTCAGCATCGACGGCGAAGAAGGAACCATAACCACGGACTACGACACCGGGGAGCTCACCGTCGAGCCGGGGGAAGTACTCGAGTACGTCACCGAGGTGAAGCACTGGACCCTCTGCAGAGACCAAGACAGGGAAGGCTGGATACCAACCCAGAACCTCGAGCCAACCCAATAAATAAACAGCGGCGGCAACTCATACACAAACATGGAAAGCTGCGAGCAACTAGACCTCCGCCGCCTCGAAGGCAACTACCTCAAGTTCATCGTGGAGAACCACGCCGAGCTCGGCCTCCTGGAACACGTCGAGAACTGCATCACGTGCAAGGAACGCATCAAGAGACTCGTAGAGACCGACGGCCACTCACCCGAGTTCGGCAGCCTCTTCCAGAGAGAAGCAGACGACCCTGCGGCCCCCCGGTTCACCGACCACCGCGACCCCATGGACTTCATAGACGCCCGCATCCAGTGGAGGAAAAACAGGCTAAAGCAGCTCAACGAGAGCGCGGAGGCTGAGCTTGATGACCTCCGGAGAAGGATCAGCCCCTGAGGCCCAGCTTCCGCTCCAAACCCTCGATGGCGTGCTGGTAGTCGCCCCACATCCTGCCCCCAGAGACGCCGCCGTCCACCACCAACGCGTGGCCGTTGACGAAGCTTGAGTCGTCGCTCGCCAACCAGAGAACCGCCTTGGCGACGTCGTCTGGGTGCCCCGGCCGCCTGATGGGCTGGGCCTCCCTGAAAGCATCGGTTATCACGCCCAGCTTGCCGTCGGCCTCCCCGAGGGGCACCCCCCTCGCACGGGCGATCATGGGGGTGGGTATGAACCCCGGGAGAACGCAGTTCACCCTCACGTTGTCCTCCCCCAGCTCCATGGCCACAGACCTCGTGAGCTGCACCACCCCTGCCTTGGCGGCGCTGTAGACGTGGTTCCCGTAGCCCGTCCTTATGGCGGCGACGCTCGCGGTGTTGACGATGCTGCCGCCACCCTGGGCCCGCATAACAGGCGCGGCGTGCTTTATGCCGAGGAAGACGCCTCTGAGCAGCACAGCCACTGTCCTGTCGAACGCCTCCACCGTGACGGACTCGATGGGACCCACCGCCCCCGAGATCCCTGCGTTGTTAAACATGCAGTCGAGGCGGCCGAACACGTCGACGGCGTGGGAGACGGCGGCCTCGACGTCCTCCTCCCGGGTAACGTCCGCGTGGACATACTCTGCGCCCAGCTCGGCCGCCAGCCTCCCGCCCCTCTCGTCCTGAACGTCGGCGACCACCACCTCCGCGCCCTCGGCGGCGAACAGCCTCACGGAAGCCTCCCCTATGCCTGAGGCTCCGCCTGTGATCACAGCCACCTTGTCGTCAAGCCTACCCATAACAACCATGGAATACTATGCAAAACAAGAATAAAACAGGGATGAAGAAAGGAGACTAATCCTCGGGGTGCAGCTCCACGACCAGCCACGCCTCGACGCATATCCAGCCAGGGTGGTGAAGCGGCAGCGCCGCACGCGCAGGCCTCCCCTCGTAGTCGCCCCATATCTCGACGAGGAGATCCGTGAACCCGTTGAGCACCTTGGGCTGATCCATGAAGCCCTCCGCGCTGTTGATGAACCCCACGACCTGGAGCACCTGCTTTATCCTGTTCAGGCTGCCCAGCTGCTTCTTGAGCTGAGCCAGACAGTTCATCGCGGTCTCCCGCGCGCCCTGGTAGCCCTCCTCGATGGTTAGGTCCTTGCCGACCATGCCGCGTTTCGTGGTGGTGAAGGGCCCCTGGCCGCAGCTGAATGCGATGTTGCCGGCCCACTTGGCTCCGATGTAGTTGCCCTTGGGCGCCGGGGCCTCCGGGAGCTCGATGCCGAGCTCCTTGATTCTCTCTTCGACGTTCATACAGGAATAGAGGAGGCTATACGATATAGACTTTCGCAGACACCACGTCTACATGTCTCCATGTGCAAGAAGCCGCTTAAATATAGGCACAGACAATGCAACACAATGGCTCAGGGAAGGCTCGGTGCGCTCCTGGAGGCGCTCCTCGTTACGTTCCTCTGGTCGACCAGCTACATACTCACCAAGATAGGGCTCACAGAGATCAGCCCACTCGTGCTGGTCTCTCTTCGCTACATCGTGGCGTCTCTCGTCCTCGTCCCCGTGGCGGTGCTGCGAGGTGAGCATAGGACGCTGGACCGGATGGCCGCCCTTAAACTGGTTTTCCTAGGGATAACGGGCTACTCCGTCGCGCAGGGGCTGCAGTGCGTCGGACTATACCACCTCCCTGCTGTGACGGTGACGTTCATCCTCAACTTCACCCCGATCATCGTCCTCATCCTGGGGCTCGCATTCATGAAGACCACGCCGACACCGCGGCAGGTATCCGGGATCGTCCTCGTGATCGCCGGCGCCTACATATACTTCGGCGGAGTCCCCGCCGACAGCATCACCGGCGTGATCATAACCCTCGTCTCGGGGCTCGGGTGGGCCACTTACCTGGTCGCAGGCCGAGCCTTCTTCAAGCCGGGAGAGATCGGCCCCCTAGGATTATCGGCGTTCGCCATGGGCGTAGGCACCGTCTTCATAGCGGGCTCGGCCTGGGTCTTCGAGGGATTCGCCTCGCTGAGCCCAGGCGGTTGGGGGATAGTGCTCTGGCTCGGTGTGGTGAACACCGCTGCCGCTTTCTTCCTTTGGAACCACGCGCTCCAGAGGGTGGAGGCCTTCGAGATCTCTATCCTGCAGAACACGATGCTGATCCAGATAGCCATACTGTCCGTGATCTTCTTAGGTGAGAAGCTCACGGCGTCTAAGATTCTCGGGATGGCATCCGTCTTCGTGGGCGTCTTGATCGTGCAGCTCTCAGGCCTCAGAGGTGCGGACAGAAGCTGAACTCCCGGTTCTCCATCAACGTGAAGCCATATTCGGTGAGGCCGACGCGGCCATCAAGGAGCTCCACGTAGCCCAACGCTTCAAGGTACTCCATGTCTTCGCCCAGCCTCCCCGCGTCGATGAAACCCAGGGAACTCACGTCCTCTAGGCTCACCGTGCCTCCACCCGAAGCCCGGTGCCTGTAGAGCACCTCCATGATACAGCGCCTGTTTTCCTCAGCCGACGCTTCCACGCATACGGTTCACACCAGGCGAATTATAGGGTTTACTAATAGAGTCCCAACAGAGTAAATTTTAGCTGCTTAACGGTTTCATCAGTGACGTGAAACATAGAAAGGCGCAACCGGAGGATGCGGGTCTTTCGACCCCAGCGGCTTACCAAGAGAGTAACACATTTCGAGGCCATGCTCCGGCTGAGCGTCACCGAGTCGGAAACCCAGACCCTCGTAGAACTCCCTCAGCCTTCTACCCTTCTCGTCAACCTCCTCCGTATAAAGATCGATTTCACAGTAGCCTTTCATGTCGCAGTGATGGATGAGCAGCCTCACCAAGGATTTCCCTATTCCTTTCCCCTCGTTCAGGGCGACGACCTCGTCCAGGAAGAAGGCTGACGGGTCCAACTCGTATCCATACAGCATCCCCACCAGCTCCCCCTCCACGAAGACGGTGAAGGCGATGAACCCCTCCCGCCGACTCTTTGACGCGATCTCCTCCTTACTGTACCAGAGCTCCTCCTTGAACGCTCTATGGTCCACTGACTCGAACGCTCCAAGGGCAGCCTCATCCAGCGTAGTACTTGCCCTCACCTCAACAGGCTTGCCCAGTCTCTCAGACAGAAAAACCTCGGCCTTCCTCAAGCCTTCAAACAGATGCGTGAAGTCGTCATCCAAATCAGTATCTTCCCCTCCAGAACGGCGATGGACTATGTGATGTAACTCGGCTTATCTTCGGGTGCCTGGGGCCTGGTTTTGCCTGTGTCGAAGATGCCGTACCTCCGTAAGGCGGCCCGTATTACCTCCCTCACCATGTCGTCGTAGGTCTTGCCCGCGGCTACCCACATCATAGGGTAGAAGCTCAGCTCGTCCCTCTCCACGTCGTAGTCGATGCCAGGCAGGGTATTCGCCTCCAGGAAGTACAGCCCGCCATCCGCGTCCAGCCTGTAATCCAATCTAGCCCAGTCATGACAGTTCAGAGCCTTGAAGCTGGCCTTGGCGTGGGCCTCGATGCGTCCCCTGAGCTCGTCGTCGATTTTCGCTGGGCACTTGTAGTTGCTGCTGTCGTCGAAGACGCTCTTAGCCTTCTGGCCCAGGACCCTGCCCAGCTCAGGCGGGAACCCGCTGAAGTCCACCTCCAGCACCGGCAGCACCGTCGGCTCCTCGTCGCCGAGGAAGTTGCCTACGAGGCCGACGCTGAACTCCCTGCCGTCGATGAACCTCTCAACCAGTATGGGCTGCCTATAGGTCAGGAACATCTCCTCGAGTTTCCCCCTGAAGGCATCCTCATCATTCACCACGTTATCCCAGTTGATCCCTATGCTGCTGCCTTCGTGGCTCGGCTTCAGGATCAGAGGGTAACCAAGGCCCTGCCGTATGGGCTCATCGGTGGTCGTGAATACCTGGAACGGCGCCGTCTCGAGGCCGTGGTACTCGATGATCATCTTGGTGGTCGGCTTATCGAGTCCTATAGCGTTGGTCATTACACCTGAGCCCACGTACGGGATGCCCAGCATCTCGCAGAGGGCTGGGACCTGGCTCTCCCTGCTCTCACCCCTCACGCCTTCGGCCCTGTTGAACACTATGTCTGGTTTTTGGAGCCTCAGGTTCTCGAAGCAGTCCTCGTCCGCCTCGATCTGCAGGTACTCCCAGCCCGCCCTCTCTATGGCGTTCCTGACGTGGTGGATGGTCTCCTCCGGCTCGAACTCGACGTTGAACTCGTCATCTACGACCCTCGTGTTGCAGCAGAAGGCCACCCTCAGCCTAGGGGACGTCGCTTAAAACCTCCCTGTAGATGCTCACCGCCTGCTTCTTGATGTGGCTGGGCAACGTTATGGCCTCCTGGATCTCGAAGAAGGTCTTGTACAGCTCGTCCTCCCTGCCCTTTGCCTCGTCGAGGAACCTCTTCTCGAACTCCTCGACCAGGGGGCTCCTGTCGCCGTTCCTCCACGCCAGGTAGAACGCGAAGAGCTGCTCGTCGCGGCCCCTCCCCGTGAGGGCATACGTGTTGACGTCGCTTCCGCCGAAGAGGCTGAAGTAGTCGCGGCAGTCTTCGGTGAGCATGTTGCGGTTCAGGCCCACGGTCTTGGGGTCGAAGCCCGACGCCTTGACGAGGAGGTACATCTTGCTGCACACGCTGCAGTCCATGCACCACCGGTGGTCTCTGCCCGCCTCGGTGTCCACGAAGCAGCTCATGTGGTACTTGGACACCTCGGGGTACCGCTTGTAGAGGGTGTAGACGACGGCGATGTCGTTCAGGGGCTCGATGACGCTCATGGTGCGCACGCCGCCTCCGCTGAGCTGCCTTGTGATGAGGTCGATCTGGGTGGTCCAGATGTGGCACTGATCGTACGCAGGGTAGCAGACGTAGCCCTCTCTGTCGTGGTAGTACTCGCCGCAGCTCTGCTCGTTGCCGAAGAGTATGTACCTGCTCTGGAACATGTGGGCGATGGGCAGTATCATCATGGCGTACTGGGTGGTCTGGAGGCCCCACCCTAGCTCCGTCTTGCCTACGCCCAGCCTCATGCCGTCCCGGAAGTTGCCCATGGTGTGCTCTATCTTCTGAAGCTCCACGCCGAACTCCTTCATGAACTCCTTGGCCAGCTTGTCCTTGTGCTTCTCCTCGTAGATGAGCACCGGCTCCACGATGTACGCCGCCTGGGGGTTCAGGCCCAGCTCGCGGCACACCGCCCACGTCAGCAGGCTGTCCTTGCCGAAGCTGAGGCTCACCACGCTGGAGTCCTCACGGGTCTCGTCCATGAAGGTGGGGATCTTTATCTCGTTGTCCTTGAACCTCGTCTTCAGGTTCATGAACTCCTTCAGGAGCTCCGAGGTGCTCGTGCCGTCCACATCGGCGCAGCTGGGCAAGTCCATTACCATATTCTGGAAGAACTGGGTCTGGAAGAACGGGGGCGAGGTGTTGAACTTGATCTCGTGCTTCCTGAAGGTTAGGGGGAGGTGGATAGTCTCGGCGTAGACAAGGTTGTCGAAGAGGACGTCCTTAGCCTCCTGCGGGTACGCCTGCCATATCTCGTCAGGATAGTTCATGACGTACTTGGAGCCACGGAACAGAATCTCGAAGCCGCGGGCCGTCTGCCTCGCGTTTATGCTCAGGCCATTCACGTGTTTCAGACCTACTGTTCTAGATCGGTGACTTTAATTGAACGTAATATTTCTTTCTAAAAAGCAGAGGCTTGGAAAGTTGGGCATGTTAACAGATAAATTTAAAGAAGTGGGCATAGGGGACACCGTTTTTACTCGTTCCAGAAACATCGAGAAATTGCTAGATTTCAGTAAACTCTGGCTCAAGTTCGAAGGCGGAAACCCGACGGGGACCATGAAGGACAGAGCCGGCTACGCCACCCTCCACCTGGCCAAGGAGAAGGGGTACGGCGAGATAGCGGTCGCCAGCTGCGGCAACTTCGGGGCCAGCGTAGTTCACCTCAGCAAGTACTTCGAGGTCAAACCCCACGTGTACATACCGGAGAAGTACCAGACGCCGCGGATCGCCGAGATGGAGAGACAGGGAGGCGTGATCCACAGAGCCCCCGGGACCTACGAGGAGCTGGTGGAGCTGAGTGCACAGGAGGCAGGAGACAGCGGCTGGTACAACGGCAACCCGGGCACGAAGGAGAACACCGAGGTGAGCCTTCGCGCCTACGAGTCCATCTCCCGGGAGATCTTCGACGAGCTGGGCTACGCCCCGGACGCCGTGTCTGTCTCCACGAGCAACGGCACCTGCTTCAGCGGCATACACCAAGGCTTCAGGAGGCTGAGGCGGCGGGGACTCACCGACAAGGTCCCGGTCATGGTCTGCGCTAGCACAGACGGGGGAAACCCAATAGTGACCAGCTACAACAAAGGAAGAAGGAGGATCAGGGACCTGGCACCCGATGGCATCGTGGAGACCCCGGTGAACGAACCCATCGTCAACTGGAGGAGCCTCGACGGACAGCACGCGTTGGACGCTCTCTGGGAAAGCGGCGGATACGCCGTGGGTCTAGGGGACGAGGTGCTCACCGCGTTCAGCGAGCTGCTCTTGAGGGAGGAGGGATTGTCCGTGCTCCCGGCGTCCTCCGCGGCTCTGGCGGCCATGGCGGAGTACGTCAAGGAGAAAGCCAGGCCGAAGGAGTCGACGTTCGTGGTGGTCTTGACCAGCAGGAATTATGGATAACGACCTGTGTCACGCGCGAAAAGCAGTGAAAACCGGCGTTTCATGGGCACAAATCCCGCGAATCACGGCGTTTACGCCGGGTGAAACAGGGGTTCCGGTTTTGAAACACCGCGTCCACGGGGTTCCTTATGGTATACTTACGCCTTAGGGTCCAACGGTCAAAAATGAAGACGAGAACCAAAACCCTTCTGGTGATGGCACTCATCGTGGCCTCGATCCTCGCGGCGACGCCGGCTATTGCCGCCGCCGAGGACGACAACTCCCCCCAGCCCGAGGCTTTTGTTAATCGGGCCAAGCGCGTGCAGCGCATCCAGCAGTCCCTGAAGGCTAAGATACAGAGCAGGCTGCAGCTGGCGGAGCCTGAGCCCATCGACCTCGACGACCTCAGCGAGGACGAGATCGATGACAGGCTCAGCGCAGCAGAGAACGCCCCGGCTGTGGAGGACGACGGCACGGCTAGCCCGCTGTGGATAGCCCGAGCCCACGGCTCCTCGTGGCCTCTTGGCGACGCGGACGTAGAGGAGTCCAACCTGGCGACCCCGGTAGGCACGGTGTTCGCGGCCACCAAGGTGAAGACGACGGAGTACGGCACAGTCTACGACATCGTCTGGGGCATAGTCGGCCACAACGGTGAACGCGTAGGCGTCAAGGGAGTGGCCGTCCTAGGCAGCGAAGGCGTGTTCGTGATGAAGCTGCAGGGCGACGACCTGAGCCTGTGGGCCATCGGAAGGATAGGCAGAGCGCGGCTCGGCGTGAGGCTGGCCATGAAAGGCTACATGAGCCACGACGGAGAGATGTATGGCTTCCACATGAAGGGCATGGCCCACCCCATCGGCTTCGGCTGGAGAAACCCCCAGGTCCAGAGCACGAAGGCCCAGGCCCCAACCACGAGCGCCAAAGCAAGAAACACGGCCTCAACCTCCTAGACCCCTTTCTTTTTTTATCAACGCTTTTTAGGCCCACTCACCTTCTCTGGTTAGCCCGGTGAAGCGGATGGCTTGGAGAGGGAAATACGTCGGATGGTACACGCTAGCGATGGAGGAGCTAGGCGGGCTGGTCCCCAGCCTCGGCGAGAGAGAGGCCATGGAGAACGTGTCCACCGAAGACGTGTTGATTGTACCCCTAGGAGAGCCGGGCGCGGCAGACGGAAAGCCGCTCCCGAGCCTCCACCTACGGATCAGAGACCAGGGGCTTGAGCTGGCCATAGTCTACGAGTCCAAGAAGAGTGTCGACCACCTGGAGAACGTCTTCAGAGAGACCCACCGGGAGGAGCATGAGAGGCTGTTCACCCTGCTCGGTGGGCTCCACGCCGGGTACGAGACCAAGCTATACAGTAGAAGCGGGGAAAGCCCCGAGCCGGGGCTCCTGAGAAGATACCTGAGCTCAAGGCTGGACAGTGATCTTCTTAGGAGGCTTCTAGATGAGGCCGACGAGCTGCGAAAAGGGGGGAGAAGGATAGTCAACAACCAGTCTGTGTACGTCAAGCCACAGACCCCCGAGGTCCATCTGGTCACGGTCGGCAACCCGCTGAACCAGGAGGCGTTCAAGGAGACCCTGAGAGAGATGAGACCGTTAATCGAGCTGCTATCGGGCATCAAGACACAGCACGAGATAATCAGGGAGAGGCTGGGTAGACCGATAAAGGAGCGGAACGTCTACAGAGAGTTCGTCGACGCGTTAAACGAGGCTAGAGCCCAAGGAATGATCTCGGCGGAGCGGCGGCGGGAGCTCGATAAGCGCTGGAGGCAGTACGAGGAAGAGAGGGACGAGCTCCTGAGAGAGGTTAGGGCCCTCCTCAGCTCACAGAGTCAGTAGTCTTCGCTTACTCGATCGATTGCTTACTCGCTTCTTACTTTTCACCGGATCTATCGAGATGAGCGGTGGACTCGGCTCATCAAAGCCCTACAGCAATGGACTCGAACCCGGTCAACAACGAGGAGACGCCGCCGTGGAGCAGCCCAGTCTCCCTGTCCTTCACTACCGCTATCGGCCTGCCCCAGCTCTTGAGCTCGGGGTCGACCCAGTCGATGTCGTGACCCATGGATGTCAGTCGGTCCCTGACGGTGGATGGGTACCGGGAGTCGATGTACACGGTCCCCGTCTCCCGGGTCAGCCTCGGGGCGTCCACGGCGTCCTGGGCCCCCATGCCGTAGTCGACGACGTGGTGGATGACCTGGGCGACGGAGACCTGTATGTTCCTTCCGCCGGGCGCGCCGAGCACCATGAAGGGCTCCCCCTCGTCGAGCAGCACGGTGGGGCAGACGTTCTGTATCCTCCTCTTCCGGCCGTCGATGCTGTTGGCGTGGCCCGGCTCCGGGTCGAGGCCGTACATGGCGTTGTTCATCACTATGCCGGTGCCCGGTATCACCACGCCGCAGCCGAAGGAGTTGACGAGGGTCTGGTTGACGCAGACCATGTTCCCGGCCTTGTCGGCCACGGCGAGGGCCGTCGTGCACTCCGGCTCATAGGGCCAAGGGTCCCCGAACTCCACTGCTCCAGCCCTGTCGGGGGCGATCCTCCTCCGGAGCTCGGCTGCGTACTCCTTGGAGACGAGCCCTTTGAGGGGTACCTCGACGAAGCCGGGGTCGCCCATGTACTTGAACCTGTCAGCGAAGGCCAGGCCGACGCTCTCGGCGACGACGTGGAGGCGCTCAGGGCTCATGAAACCCATAGACGAGAAGTCGTAGCCCTCCAGAATGTTGAGTATCTGCATCATCGTGGTCCCGGAGTGAGTCGGGTCGAACACAACGTCTAGGCCCCTGTAGCTACCCGGATCGGGAGAGTGTATTATGGGCTCGTACATGCCCAGGTCCTCAAGGGTAATGAGGCCGCCCCCCTTCTCCATCTCATCCACGATGGCCTCCGCTATCCATCCCTTGTAATAGACATCCCGCCCCTCCACCGATATCGCCTCCAGACACTTGGCGAGCTCCTCGTTCACGAGCACGTGGGGCTCCGCCATCCCCCGGAAATAGGGCAGGTAAGGGAAACGGCCCTCCCTTAGGTATATCCGCCTCCACTCGTCGAACCCCCAGAACCCCTCCATCCGCCTGAAGATGTGGTCGGCGGTCCACCAGCCCACGGTGAAGCCCTCCCTCGCCACCTTGATGGCTGGAGCCATGACCTCCTCCAGGCTCATGGTGCCGTACCGCTCGAGAGCCTCCGTGAGGCCCGCGACGGTGCCCGGCGTGGTGCAGGCCTTGTGACCGACGACATTGGCGTCGTCCTTCACCTTACGCCAACCCATCCACCCCGGCTCGGCGGTGTCCTCCAACTCATAAATATCCGGAGTGCAGTTCACGGACGGCCTGCCCACGTAATCCACTATGACGTTCTCACCGGACTCCAAGTGAATAGCCAACACTCCCTCCCCGCCTATGCCGTTCATGCCCGGCTCGACGACACAGTCCATGAAGGCAGCCGCGACGGCCGCGTCCACTGCGTTCCCGCCCTTCCGCATGACGCCGACGCCTGCCTCACCTATGAGAGGGTGCTTGGAAGCCACCACCCCGTTCTCGGCGACGCAGTCGTGCCTCCCGGCGCCTACCCAGCGCCTCTGTTGGTGGATGAACCCGTCAGAAACCATGGATGAGTAATGGTGCAATAATATAAATAACCAGCGAAGCCCGCTGGGTAACCCTTGTATACTGGGAGAGGGTTGATCAGGGTATGTCAGAGGAGAAACTCGCCGAATTTCTTCAGAAGGGAAAAGACTGGGACAAGGTGAAGACCACGGTCCCAGGGGTCTTCGTCATGAGGATGCCCGGCACCAAGAACAGGGAGCCGAGCCTGTGCGTCGAGGTGAACCCGGTGGACGCCAGCGGCAGCCCCACGAAGCGGCGGGGGCTTATCATCCGGTCGGCGGAGGAGTACCTGGAGTTCAAGGATATACTGATGAACGAGAAGCTGGAGAGCCTCCTGGAGATGCTGGAGGACGTGAACCCGGAGACGGCGAGGCCGGGGAAGACCAGTAAAGACGTCATAGAGATCTGACCCAAAACCTATTCATCGACGAGTCGCACCTTCTGTTAAGGTGCAGCGTTTGCAGAACCTTAAACAGCTTTTATTCAGCCTGGTGGAGGTAGGGAGCCCCAGCGGCTTCGAGGAGCCCATGATGAGGAGGCTCGTAGAGGAGCTCAAGCCGCTATGCGACGAGGTCTACGACACGCCGCGCGGGAACGTGGTGGGGGTCCAGAGGGGCACGGACCCCGAGGCCCCCGGCGTCGCCCTCGCCGCCCACACGGACCAGGTGGGGTTCGTCGTCTTCAACGTGGACGAGAGGGGTTTCATATGGTTCAGGCGCGTAGGCGGCGCCGTCACCCGGAGCATACAGGGCCACCAGGTGAGGCTGATCACCGAGGAGGGACCAATAATAGGCGTCGTCGGCGTCAAGCCGGGCCACATCACGAAGCCGGAGGAGGCGCACAAGGTCCCGCCCATAGAGGAGATGTACATCGACATAGGCGCCGACGACAGGGAGGAGGCATACAGCCGCGGCGTCGAGATAGGCACACCCATCGTCTGGAACACCGTTCCCGTGGAGTTGGGCAACAACTACGTGGCGACTGCCGCCGCTGACGACCGGGCGGGGCTAGCCGCCATGATAACCGTAGCGAGGAACCTCAGCGACAAGCCAATACCGGCTACGGTCTACTACGTCGGCACAGTCGAGGAGGAGATAGGGCTCAGAGGCGCCGAGGTGGCGGTACACGGCCTAGACGTGGACATGGCGGTGGCCATCGACACGTGCCCCGCCGGCTACCAGCCGGACGTCAACATGAGAGACCTCTACTACGAAGTCGGGAAGGGGCCCGCCCTCCACATAGGCGAGCTGGGCTCCTGGACGCGGCTCGGCAGCCAAGTCGTCAGGAGGTGGCTCATAGGCGTAGCTGAGGAGAACGGCATCCCGTACCAGACAGGCCTGATGTACGGAGGCACGGACGCCTCGGCGATGCAGCAGACGAAGGCGGGGCTCGCCGCGTGCACCGTCGGGGTGCCCAGGAGGTACAGCCACAGCCCAGTCGAGGTCCTCAGCCTGGACGATCTCTACAACCTGACGGAGATCATGACCAGGGCCATCGAGGGCCTGGGCAGGGGCTTCAGCACCCACAGAATATGACATTCGCTCCCCGCTTTAAGCTACGAGCTTTAGAACCGAGTCTCCCGACGTAGCTCCGTAGGAACGCCCCTGATGCTTGAGTTTGGGTCAGGTTATTACGTCGCCGTTCAGCGAGATGCCCCATGCAGAGGCTTGAGCACCGAGAACGGAGACTCATCTACGTAGCGGTCGCCTTGGCGGTCGTAGCCTCCGTACTCTTCGCCCCGTCGCTTCTACCCCGTGGAGGAGGTTACGGTGACGTCACCGTCCAAGACGCGAGGAGTCTCACAGAAGACAAACCAGATCTGGTGATACTCGACGTGAGGACGGCGTCGGAGTTCGAAGACGGCCACATCGAGGGTGCCGTAAACATCCCCGTCCAAGAGCTGAGCGCCCGCCTCGACGAGCTGTCGAGAGAAGACGAGCTGCTGGTTTACTGCCGGACAGGCAACAGGAGCGCGCAGGCCGTGGACATTCTACAGGACGTTGGGTTCACAAAGATATACCACATGAACGCAGGGATCACCGGGTGGATAGAGGCGGGTTACCCGATCACGTAGCCTCCAACACTATTTTCTAGTACGTCTGTACAGTGTATAGAGAGAAACCATGAAGCTAGTGACTTTTAGGGTTCACACGGAGCAGCGCGTCGGCGCACTGACAGGCGACAGGGTCGTCGACCTCAACTCGGCCTACGCGCTTAAGCTCCTGGAGAAGATGAGCAGGGAGGCGGCGAGGAGGCACGCCGACGCAGCCATACCCACGTGCATGGTGGGGTTCCTAGAGGGAGGCGAGGACTCCATGGAGGCGGCGAAGATGGCCCTCAAGTACGCCGAGGAGCATCCCAACGCCCTCGGCCTCGACGAGGAGAAGATAATGCTATCGTTAGACGAGGCGAAGCTTCTGGCCCCCATCCCGAGGCCCGGGAAACTGTACTGCGCCGCCGCAAACTTCTACGACCATGCCACAGAGCGTATAAAGGACCCGGAGGAGCGTAGGAAGGCCATCGAGAGGCTCAAGAGCCTGAAGTTAGACGTCCCCGACATGTTCCAGAAGCCACCCACCCTGGTGGTTGGCCCCCGTGACCCCCTCATCAAGGTGAAGGCCACGGAGAGGATGGACTACGAGT
>CAZQOX010000008.1:15837-17736 GCA_964594895.1 uncultured Candidatus Bathyarchaeia archaeon | reverse complement strand
GGGGTCCAGATATACACAGGGGCCTCCGGCACGGTACGCCAGGCCGTAGAGGCGTATAAACGGGGAGAACTGAGATCGGTGTCCTCCCCGACGGTGGGCGGACACTTCGGCCAAGGCGGCCGAGCAATGGGCGGAGGTCAAGGCAGACGCCGACCATAGGAGTCTAAAAAGATGGTAAAGTTATTTATCCCGACAGAAGACGAATCCGGTGCTACTCTTTCAGCCCACTTCGGGCGTGTACCTTACTACGCGTGGTACGTCATCGAGTCCGGTGAGGTTAAGGAAAGCGGCGTTGTACCCAACGACAGTGACCATTTCGGGGGCATAGGCAGCCCGCCTGAAAGGATCAGGAGCCTGGGAGGCGAGGTCGTGATCTCCGCTGGGATGGGCATGAAGGCAATCCAGATGTTCCAGGAATTTAACATAGCCGTGCTACAGGGAAAAAGTCCCAGCAGCGTGGAGAACGTAGAAGCATTCATCCGCGGCGAGTTGCAGGAACTCACCCGGGGCTGCCTACACGACCTCGGGCACTGACTTTTATGAAGATAGTTGTAGCCAGCGGCAAGGGCGGTACGGGTAAGACCAGCGTAGCCGTCAACTTAGCGCTCAGCGTCGAGGCGGAGCAGTACATAGACTGCGATGTTGAGGAGCCCAACGCCCACATATTCCTTAAACCCGGGCACAAGAGGCAACAGCCAGTGGAGCTACTCGTCCCCATCATCGACGAGAAAAAATGCACTTATTGTCGTAAATGCGCAGAGTTCTGCCAGTACAACGCCCTGTTCGTAGCCGGCGAGACCGCGATGGTATTCAACGAGCTCTGCCACAGCTGCGGCGGATGCAAGCTCGTCTGCCCTGAGGAAGCCATAACCGAGGAGCCCAGGCAGATAGGGACGATAACAGTCTCCGAGTCCAGCGGCATGAGCCTCGTGTACGGTGAGCTTAACGTTGGGGAAGCCCTGGCGGTCCCGGTTATAGCCGCCGTCAAGGGGCAGGCTGTTGACGAAGGACTCATCATATTGGACGCTGCGCCCGGATCGGCGTGCCCGCTCGTGGAGACCGTACACGGGACAGACTTCTGCCTAATGGTCACAGAGCCAACCCCGTTCGGGCTGCACGACTTGGCGGTCGCCACCGAGGTTGTGGAGCAGCTCAGCGTTCCCATGGGCGTTGTAGTGAACTTTGCCGGAGTCGGCGACAGGGGAGTATACGAGTTCTGCGAGCGCAAGGGAATCCCGATCCTCATGGAGATACCTTACGACCGGAGGATAGCAGAACTGTACAGTAGGGGGATACCCTTCACAGCCGAGATGACGGAGTGGCGCGCAAGGTTCACTGAACTACTGGCGACCGTGGAGACGATGGTCAAATGAAGCAGGTAACCATACTGAGCGGTAAAGGCGGGACAGGGAAGACAAGCGTCGTAGGTAGCTTTGCAGCCCTAGCGGACCTGCCGATCCTAGCCGACTGCGACGTAGACGCCAGCAACCTACACCTAATCCTCAACCCAGATGTCAAGGAGACAATGGCTTTCAAGGGCCTGAACCTCGCCGAGATCGACCCAGAGAAGTGCACAAAGTGTGGCCTCTGCGAAAGGCTATGCAGGTTCAACGCGATCCACGACTACGAGGTGGACCCCATCCACTGCGAGGGATGCAAGGTCTGCGTCGTCAACTGCCCCGTGGAGGCTATCAACTTCAACGAACGGGTGTGCGGCCACGCTTACCTCAGTGAGACAAAATATGGCCCAATGAGCCACGCCAGGCTGATCCCCGGCATGGAGAACAGTGGCAAACTCGTGTCTCTTGTCCGTCAGAACGCCGTGAAGCTGGCGGAGGAGGCGGGTAGAGAACTCGTGCTGGTGGACGGTCCACCCGGTATCGGGTGCCCAGTTATAGC